>JBBJOD010000163.1:0-9301 GCA_037721715.1 Chitinophagaceae bacterium
TCTTAAAGACAAAATCAGCGAAGAAACATCCTGAGCCAGCTGCATTCTTTCTTCCAGTTTTTCATCAATACATGAATCACTGTGAGATGGCATCAGCCGGTGGTGAACGGATGCGGTACTGGCTTTTGCAGTAACCTGGTTGAGGTTGTTGAATAACCAATCGGCAAAAAAAGGCGATATTGGCGCTATCAGGCAGGCGACGGTATCCAGGCATTCATACAATGTTTGATAAGCACTTATCTTGTCGGCTTCATATTCTCCTTTCCAAAAACGGCGGCGCGAAAGCCGCACATACCAATTGCTTAAATGTTTATCCAGGAAGTCTTCAATCAACCGACCGGCGAGGGTTGGCTCATACTCATCATAATGGATCGTGACCTTTTTTATAAGGGTATGGAGTGAAGAGAGGATCCACTGGTCTATCTCTGGTCTCTGCTCTAACGGAACTGCTGCTTCCGCGAAAATGAAACCGTCTACATTCGCATACAAGGCAAAGAACTGGTAAGTATTATATAAGGTACCAAAGAATTTGCGCTGTATTTCCTTTATTCCATCGGGATCAAACTTTAAATTATCCCAGGGCGAAGCATTGGTAATGAGATACCACCTGGTGGCGTCTGCCCCATATTTTGAAATGGTTTCAAAAGGGTTTACGACATTTCCAAGGCGCTTACACATTTTAACGCCGAATTTGACTAGAACTAAGCCGTTAGACACAACCGATTTGAACGCAACGCTGTCAAAAAGCATCACACTTAATGCGTGAAGTGTATAAAACCACCCCCTGGTCTGATCGACTCCTTCAGCAATGAAATCAGCCGGAAATGCATAACCGCCCTTTTCGAGCCGTTCCCCATTAGAAGCTAGAGACACGGAAGAATCAATGGCCTGTTTGTTTTCAAAGGGATAATGCCATTGGGCATATGGCATGGCACCGCTGTCGAACCATACATCTACAAGATCAGGTTCTCTTTGCATCGGCCTTCCGGAATCTGACACCAAAATGATCTCATCAACAAAAGGTTTATGCAGGTCAAGGATACCCTCATGCAGGTAGTGCTTGTTGACATCACCACCCAATTCCGTATTTGCCTTTTTTATCTCGCTATTTAACTCGTCAATTGAACCGATGCATTTTTCTTCTGTGCCGTCTGGTGTTCTCCAAACCGGCAAAGGAGTGCCCCAGTAACGACTACGGCTTAAATTCCAGTCTACCATATTTTCAAGCCAGTTACCAAAGCGCCCCGTACCTGTTGCTGCCGGTTTCCAGTTGATTGATTTATTAAGTTCCACCATCCTGTCCTTTACCGCTGTTGTTTTAATGAACCAAGCATCAAGTGGATAATAAATAACCGGCTTGTCGGTTCGCCAGCAATGCGGATAACTGTGTTCGTACTTTTCAACCCTGAACGCCCTGTTTTCTTTTTTTAATTGTACGCTGATGTCAATGTTCACATCTGTATAACCAGGTTCATTCTTGTAATCTTTGATATACCTGTCGCTAAATTCACCGAGGCCCTTTACGAATTTTCCTTCCCTGTCTACGGTAATCAAAATACCGAGGTTGTACTTTTTGCCTATTTTAAAATCATCTGCACCAAATGCCGGCGCGGTGTGAACGATACCGGTGCCGTCTTCAGTGGTAACAAAATCCCCGGAAATTACCCGACATGGGTCACCACCGGAAATTTGTAGAGTATTTGCCTCATATTTAAATAATTGTTCATATTTGCAACCTGTAATTTCTTTTCCTTTGAATTCACTTAAAATTCTCCATTCTTTAATTAAATTTTTATTCGAACCGCCGGGAGACGTACCAGCGTTCTCATTTTTATCGCCTGCTTTTATTTCACTGGGTGGTATTTGCCCTACATCAAAAAACCTGGATAATAATTGCCGGGCCATAATTACATTTATCTCGTTACCCAGGTAAGGGTTAAGAGTCTTAACCAGTACATAATCAATGTCCGCCCCGACGGTCAGGCCCAGGTTTGCCGGTAAGGTCCACGGGGTTGTTGTCCAGGCCAGGAAGAAAATTTCTCCGCTGGCTGCTGTTTCTGCCGGTAAAGAATCAAACAAAAATGCGGATTGTTCATTCTGCAATGCCCGGAACATTGCTACTACTGATGTGTCTTTTACATCTTTATAAGTACCAGGCTGGTTCAGTTCATGAGAACTGAGTCCTGTGCCGGCGGCCGGTGAATACGGTTGGATGCTGATGCTTTTGTAGAGCAGCTTCTTTTCGTACAAAGTTTTAAGACACCACCACAAACTTTCAACATATTCATTTTTAAAAGTTATATAAGGATATTCAAGGTCAACCCAATAGCCCATTTTTAATGTAAGCTCGTCCCATTTGTCTTTATATTTCAATACTTCCTCACGGCAGGTTTGATTATATGCTTCCACTGAAATTTTTTTCCCAATGTCTTCCTTGGTGATGCCCAATAATTTTTCTACGCCTATCTCTACAGGAAGTCCATGAGTATCCCATCCGCCTTTGCGCTTTACCTGGAAGCCACGCATCGTCTTATACCGGCAGACAAGGTCTTTCAAAGTTCGGGAGATAACATGGTGAATTCCGGGCATACCGTTAGCACTTGGAGGGCCCTCATAAAAAACAAATGGTTGTTGTCCTTCCCTAATTTCTATGCTTTGCTGAAAGGCATTGGAGGCTTCCCAGTTTGCCAATACCTCCTGTTCGATAGAAGGCAGATTCAGTTGCGAAAATTCTTTATACGTACTTGCCATAAATTGCGCGCAAAGGTAACATATTCAAATAAGTTAGCCGTACAATACTGCTCAAAACGAAGAGCATTCAGAAGCGGGCCTTTCATCTACACCCTTTCCATTATAAGCAGTGCGAACCAAGTAACACTTAGCTATTGAACTTTGGCATAATTTATGACTTATCAGATTTAAGACTTTGTAGGGTTTACGTGATCTACATGCGTATCCTTTTAATGTATATATGAAAAACCTTTTTCTACGGTTTAGGGTTTAGGGGTTAAATAAGGGGGTATTCTTACCCCCTTTATTTTTGACAATTCTTCAATATATTCACTTCCGACTTCATCAATTCTAAGAATTCAAGTTCATTTAGATTTTCCAAGCGGTCTGCCTGATTTATCGAAAGAAGTCTACAATTATTCTTTATGGCGTAAGACCATTCAAGGAATTATAGGCAGCCTCCAGCATTTTAATATTCGCATGCTTGATGTAGGCTGTCCTAAGCACACTTAATTTTCATATTTTGCAGCAGAATGAAAGCATTGGTATACAAATCAACGGGAAGCTGGTATGTTGTGAAGGACCAGGAAGGAAAGACTTTTAATGCCCGTATTAAAGGCGTTCTAAAGATAGACGGCATTACCTCAACCAATCCTATTGCTGTCGGCGATCATGTTGAAGCTGAAATGGAGAATGAAGGCGAAAGTACCATCACTATAACAGGAATAGATAACCGCAAGAACTATATTGCGCGTGTATCGCCTCATAATAAAAACCAACACCACATCGTATCGTCTAACCTTGACCAGTGTATGTTATTCGCTACTTTGAAAGATCCCAGAACATCGCAGGGTTTTGTTGACCGCTTTCTTATTACAGCGGAAGCATATCATATTCCGGCTATTATTGTATTTAATAAAGCAGACCTGTACAAGAAAAAGGAACAGGAAAGATTTGACCAGTTAAAAAAAATATATGAGGCAATTGGTTACAAAATTTTATCAATGAGTGTGGAGCAGCATACAGGGATGGAAGAAGTGAATAATTTGCTGCGAAACAAAACAACTTTATTAAGCGGTCATTCAGGTGTTGGTAAATCTTCGTTCATCAACATCTTATTTCCCGGGCTGCTTCTGAAAACACAGGATGTTAGCGGTTGGAGCGGAAAGGGATTGCATACTACCACGTTTGCTGAAATGTTCGACCTGCCGTTTGGCGGAAGAATCATTGATACACCCGGCATAAGAGAGCTAGGACTGGTTGACATTCCAAAACAGGAACTATCACATTTTTTTCCAGAAATGCGACTAATGATCAATGATTGCCAGTTCAACAACTGCATGCATATAAATGAACCTGACTGTGCTGTAAAACAGGCAATGTTAGCGGGAAAGATTCATGTAGATCGCTATGTTAGTTATTGTAATATTCTTGAATCAATTGATGCAAAAAGTTATCGGTAATGATGCAGGCTTCGTGCACCCTACCATACGCCTGCATGGCGTTTTTAAAACAGGAACCTTTCATTGCGTCCTGGAATTACTATTTATTTGCTCTTGGGTAATCGGCAAATAATTTTTGAACGCCATTTTTAATAGTTGACTCTATCCTGGACTCTTTTGCAGGTATGATGTCCTGCACTGCACCGCTCCATACCATCTTATCCAGCTTTCTATCTACTACCTCAACCACTACAGTACCCTGGCGGTAACTTCCAACTTTCACCTGCTCTGATTTCCAGGAATAACGGCGCTGCCCGGTGTACCTTGGAGCGTCTGTCCTGAAATCTGTTTGTCGTGATTGTACCTTTTCATCTACGGTCATGCCGATGTTAATCAAGAGATCGGGATTGGTTTTACTTAACAGGTAACCAAAGTTTTGCATTTTGATCGCAATGGCATCTTCCAGCTTTTCAACCCGTTCGGCGAATTGCTGAGAAGCAGTATCGCCACTTGCTTCGATTTTATAAAAATCAAAGGTCTTGTAAGCATTGAAGTCCGTTCCTTCCGCCTTTTCAATATTCAGCACTTTCGCAGAAGAACAACCAACAAATAAAAAAGCAAGAAAGTAAATAATAAAACGATGCATAAATTAAAAATTTCACCTAGTACATCCTAAATCTATGCCGTTTTTGTATCATCTGCATATATCTTTCGAATGTATAATGCAGATAAAGTTTATCTGCCCAAGTAACTATAGCACAGGAAATAAAATAACAGCACCTTTATTTGAAATTTTAAATATTCATAACCCCGAAGTCGTCCTTAAAAGAACCATCAATAACTGTGGGGAGCATGACATTGCATTTTCCAACAAATATTTTTAACTTACTATTCTCCAACACGCGTTATATGCCCACTACTGCTTTCTCCCCCACTGCTCCAGCAGAACGTATATTATTATTAGACAGCTTACGAGGTATTGCCGTTTTGGGCATCCTGTACATGAATATTCCCGGCTTCTCCGCACCCCGTTTAGCGCTGGAGGCTCCAGTTCTTACTGACTTTACCGGGGCTAATTTCTATCTATGGCTTTTTGATGTGTGGTTTCTGGAAGGAAGTCAACGCGCCCTCTTCTCTATGTTGTTTGGTGCAGGTGTGCTTCTCTTTATTAGCAGGCTGGAGAGCAGAGAGACAGGGATGATGCCGGCCGAATAATTTATCAGGAGGCAGCTTTGGCTATTGCTGTTCGGCCTGTTCAATGCATACCTATTTCTGTGGTTTTGGGATATTTTATTTCATTACGCTATTATCGGAATCATCCTCTTTGCTTTTCGCCGGCTTACAGCCAAACATCTATTAGTCGCGGCAGTCATTTGTGTGTTATTGCAATTCGCTCGTGCTAATGTTGACCTGTATCGCAACAAAGCAACCATAAGAAAAGGTGAAGCAATTGCACGGTTAGATACATCAAAGACAAAACTAACTGCATGACAAAAAGTGCACCTGGCGGGCATGATGAAAATGAAAGAAGACGATAAAAGAGAAAATAAGTTGAAGAAAATGGAGACTGATATACGAGCTGTACAAACGTCGTATGAAACTTTATATGACGCAAATAGTGAAAGGAGCTTTGGTGGCGAAACACGGGGAATGTTTCACTTTTTATTCTTCGATATCCTCGCATTTATGTTTATTGGCATGGCATTCTTCAAGAACGGCATTATTACGGGAAGGGGCAAGAAAAGTACTTATTGGTGGCTGTTTATTGCTGGTTTAGGAATTGGATTGCCTCTTTCCTACCTTAGAATTAGGCCGGATCTTCTGGAGTATAACTTCAGCGATTACCTGCACATAAAGTATGAACTGATGGACTTCTACACCATATCACGCACCTTTAGGTCGATAGGTGTATTTGGAGCTATCAGGGTGTTGTATAAATCAGGATGGTTTCAATGGCTATTCAATTTGATGAGACCAGTGGGACAAATGGCATTCACTAATTACCTGATGCAATCTGTGATTTGTGGGTTTATATTCTATGGAATCGGTTTAAGCTACTTTGGAAAATTACAGAGATATGAAACCTACTTAGTAGTTGCGGGAGTATGGATTGTCGAGTTGATTTGGAGCCATATCTGGCTAAGTTATTTTCGCTTTGGCCCCTTTAAATGGCTATGGAGGTCACTTACTTATTGGAAGTGGCAGCCTTTCACTTCAAATAAAAAGGCAGGCGGGGTGCCTGCAATAACATAAAAACCGTAAAATTCCCCACTGAATAAAGTTTTCCGTAGGCAGAATTACGCGAGCCGTTTCAGATTTATGAACAGGTTATAAAATACCTGCCATTTTAAAGAAGAATCTTGAGCATTTTTTTGATGTGACCGAGGCTCCGGAAAGATATTTCCCTCATCATCCTTCACCAGGCCTTTTAATATTGATAATTACACAAAATGCCAGGCTTGTAATAAAACAAGGGCTAAAAAAGGGAACGCCTCCATTTTATTAAGTGGATATTTCAGGGTGAAATGGTAATTTTTTACCCTGCTCCTTGTTTCAAACCGGCTATTTATAAGTAGAACTGATTACCACATAAACTTAAACCGCTTGGCATCAATAAACAGCGGTATATTTATTGAAATAAAAATCAAAAACAACTTATGGAAAAAAGAGTGCTCGGTATAATCCTTTCCATATTAGGAATTGTAGGTTTGATTATGGCTGCTGTAAATTTTATGAACGGCAGTGGATCCAAGAACGTAAAAGAAATTATGATATACGGGATTCTCGGTGCCATTTTTTTCTTTGCCGGGATTGGTCTTATACGCAACACCCAGGATAAAGCCACCTAAATTTAGGGGAAACAACAACAGTTATTTCGAAAAAAGCGCCCGGAAGGCTTACCAGGTCATTGCGATACCAGGTTAAAAAGTATTTTTCTATCTGAATCGTTTAAGATGCCGCTGGTATCCTGAACAAAGTGTCGTTTAAAGGCTTTTATGGCGGAAATACTGTCCCTGGTATCGTAGCCTATAATACGCAGGGCATGTATATTATTGAATGTTTCAGGAACAAATACAGTAGTGGTATCAGTGTACCAGGAACCGTATCCTTTCTCAGCCAGTGTTTTCCAGGGAAAATATATATTGGGATCGTTTTTGCGCGTAGGAGCTATGTCTGCATGGCCAATAAAATTTGCGATAGGGATGGAATACCTTCTTTTTAATGTATCTAATAATTGGATCAAACTGTTGATCTGTGGTGCAGGAAATGACTCAAAACCATTGTTATCAAGTTCAATGCCGATGGAAGCTGAATTTATATCAGTTAAGCTACCCCATTTAGCTACGCCTCCATGCCACGACCTGAGATAGTCGTTTAGCATGTGCCTGGTGACTCCATCTTTGCAAATAACATAGTGCGCGCTTACCTGTGTACGTGGCAGGGTAAATGTTTGCAGTGTTTGTAAACACGAATTCTGAGCGGTATGATGTATAATAACGAAATTCGGTTTGCGCATATTGAAATTAGTAGTGCCCACCCACCACCGTGGTAGTGTGGATGAGTCTGTTCTGATATCCTCCGGTTTCATGCTTAATATCTTTGCATAGGATTTTGCCTGTTTTTTATAAGACCGATTGGTTTTAACGTAAGGGTTAGGCGTACAAGATGGAAGGGCAAACAGTAGCATCCACATCATTGCAATAAGAGACAGCGTTCTTTTCATTTACTTGTTTTAGGAATATTCAGATGTTACCAGGCAACCGTCCAAATATATAATTTCTTCTACTTATTCAATAGTTAAGCTGACAAGGCAGCATCTTCGTAAGTTTTTTCAGTCTTGTTTTCGGGAGGCAAGCAGGATACTGCCTGATAGGTTAGCGATTAAATTTTGCATGATGTAAATACCAACCGTAACTGGTCCTGGTCTTTTGTTCCCTGGTTTTCCATTATGGCATAGCTGCCAACCTAGTTGCATCCATGGCAGAATGGTTTTCAATGCCAAATGCGGCAGGTGCCCTTACATGTTTCGTCTGTATTGTCCTCCTACCTGGTAGAGGGCATGCGTTATCTGGCCCAGGCTGCAATATTTTACTGTTTCCATTAATGCTGCAAAAAGGTTTCCATTGTTGATGGCTACCTGCTGTAATTCCTTCAACATAGCGGCCGATTTATGTTGATTGCGTTTATGAAAAGCAGCGAGGTTTTGTATCTGTTGCTCTTTTTCTTCAGCGGTAGAGCGGATTACTTCCGTAGGAACCAGTGTAGGGCTACCTTTTTTATTCAGAAACGTATTGACCCCTATCAGCGGTAAATGACCGTTGTGCTTAAGGCTTTCATAATGAAGGCTCTCTTCCTGTATTTTGTTACGCTGGTACATTCTTTCCATAGCGCCTAGCACCCCGCCCCTTTCATTAATTCGATCGAATTCTGTAAGCACTGCCTCTTCCACCAGGTCGGTCAATTCTTCTGTAAGGAAAGACCCCTGCATGGGATTTTCGTTTTTTGCGGTACCTAGTTCGCGGTTAATAATCAGTTGGATGGCCATCGCTCTCCGTACACTTTCTTCCGTTGGTGTGGTAATAGCTTCATCATAGGCGTTGGTATGGAGTGAATTGCAATTGTCGTAGACTGCGTAAAGTGCTTGTAAAGTAGTACGAATATCATTGAAATCGATCTCCTGTGCATGCAGGCTTCGGCCAGATGTTTGAATATGGTATTTCAATTTCTGGGAACGTTCGTTCGCCTGGTATTTATTTTTCATTGCCTTGGCCCAGATCCTTCTTGCTACCCGGCCGATCACGCTGTATTCGGGGTCCATGCCGTTGCTAAAGAAAAAAGAAAGGTTGGGAGCGAAATCGTCGATGTTCATTCCGCGACTCAGGTAATATTCCACATAAGTGAAACCATTTGACAGTGTGAAAGCAAGTTGCGTAATAGGATTGGCACCGGCTTCCGCAATATGATAACCTGAAATACTCACGCTGTAGAAATTACGAACCTTGTTGCTGATGAAATATTCCTGCACGTCGCCCATTAATTTCAAAGCAAATTCCGTGGAAAAAATACAGGTATTCTGTGCCTGGTCTTCCTTGAGAATGTCTGCCTGAACGGTTCCCCTAACCGCTGAC
>JBBJOD010000164.1:0-9248 GCA_037721715.1 Chitinophagaceae bacterium
AACAGGCGCCTTGGTGAGAACATCCTGATTCCGGTCGTTTGCCTGTTTTCTATTGGCACCTGTTATATATTGGATAAGAACGCTGCAACATGGTTCGGGGGATTCCAGATCGGCATAGAATTGCTGATACTAAACGGGATCATTACATTTTTAGGACTGCTGATGATAAGTTCTAGACCCGAAGTGAATAAGAAGTAGCTGCAGGATTAAGTACAGGATTTTTTTGAAGGCTGACACAGTGCTCTATTGATATTGACTGATATTCCATCAAACCTGGAGATGGTTTATTGGAACACTTGCGCCCGTTTAACCATCCGCTGCGGTCTTGTACTTAGCGTACGGTGCGAATATTTTTAACGGTTTAGTAAAGCAGCATGGCGGCTACAACCAGCTCATCCGTCACAATCCCACATTGTATCCGACATTGTAGATAGGCCTGTTGCCATAAGGACTTCTTGGATTATTTAAGATATCGTACTGTACCATAATTACTAATGCACCCGGACCAGAAGGGATCACAGCCCCGGCTCCCAATAACAGGGAGGGTACCAATTTGCCGTTTACCTTCTCATCAGGCTGCCCATTGTAAAACTTATATTTTCCCCAGGTGTAATTAATTTCAGGCTGTACCTGCAAAAGAATGTACTCGATCGGATAAACCCTGCCGAATACATTTAAACCGGTAACGCCATAAGAGGCTTTATAAGATGGATCACCATTACTGTTGCGGTACTTCAAACCCGAATACTGAAAATTAACCCCTACACCCGCAGCCACGAACCTATTGAAGCGATATCCCAGTTGTGGAGAAATATTTGCTAATGTATAATCGCCAAAACTGATTCCAAAATTTCCACCTACAAATAATTTGCTCTTATCAAATCCTTTTTGTTCAGGCAATTCTTCCTCTTGTTGTGCCAAAGCCTGTGTACACCCCATCAAAACAAAGCAGAAAAATAACAAATACTTTCTCATAATCTAGAACAGTTAAAAAGTCGGACACAACGATTGCCTTCTTGAGCCGTCAAACTGGCTAAAAAATCCCTGCTTGATAAGGGAAAATTCGACTGCTCCCCGGCCATTGTTGTAATTAGCAAGTGTGGAAGTAGTAACATCGTACGTAAAGTTCATACGAAATGTGTTCCACTGAAAGCCAAGCATCGGAATAACAGCATCGCCTACACGATAGTATAACCCTCCTGTCAATTGCGCAAGACCATCGCCTGACAAATTGTAGTTAATATTCGCACCACCTACCAGCTCGGAGGCACCAGCCTGGTTGCTATAGTAAGCCATCGGGTTTACGATAAGATCTTCATTTACCTTTACACTTGCATTGGCAAATCCAATATACCGCGGTGATAACCTGTTATCAAAGCCGCTGGAGTTACTGAAGAAAGTCTCCTTCGGCCGGTTAATATGGTGTATGGAAAAGCCGCCATTCAAGTATAGATTTTCTGTTGGGAAGTAGGCATAGTTCATTCCAAGCTGCACATCCATGTAATTAGTATTGTTCGTATTAAATACAACACTACTGGGAATGCCGGCATCAAAAAAGCCGGTAGATTTATTGAACTGATCCGGAAATTTCAACTGGGTCGGATTAATGCTTTTGTTGGCCCAGCCAAGGTTGAAGCCTGCCGTCAATAAACTACTTGAACCTAACATCTGGTGGTAAGCCAGTGATCCATATATTTTCGTAGATGTAAGATTTCCTGCGCCGGCAGCATCATGAAGTATTACTCCACCCACTCCCATCCATCCATTGTCGAAACGGTCACGTAAAATTTGCGCATCACCATAAATACTAATGGTCTTGTAGGGCATCGATAATATATTCACAAACTGGCTGCGATAGTTGGCGCCTATCCTATAATCAGCATCGGGTATAAATCCCGTATTTGCCGGATTAGTAGTTAACGGTGAATTGAACCATTGAGAAAAATGGAGGTCCTGCGACATCGAAACCTGACAGGATAGTATAAACGCAGTTAGCAAGCTTAGAATTCTTCCAATTTTGAAAGTTAAAAATGTATTACTAACGAGTACATTTTTTAACATCCCTGTGGGTATCAATCGTGCATCCAATTTTCTTAACCTCATTATATAAACTTAATAAAGCAACTTAATAATCTGTGCAATATATGTACCTATGGGTGAGCCTGGTTTTCATTCAATAATATCTCAGTATATATGGACTAATTACCGGGTCATTCCCATTCCTTAAGCGTTTGTAATACTATCTAATTAACGTAATATCACCCTTTTTAGTTGTCTTAGTTCCATCCGTAAAAATTATATCAAGCGTATAGGCGTAAACATCCATTGGCTGTACAACGCCGTTTAATCTGCCGTCCCATCCCTGGTTCACGTCTGTACTTTCAAAGACTTTCTGACCAAGCCTGTTGTATATTACAAATCGCATTTTAGCGATGGCAAATCCACGAACATAGATCCGGCTGGCCTGTGCAGGACCTAATGGTGTAAAGGCATTTGGCATATCCAGCCTTGGCACTACCAGGGTACTTACAGGTGCACAAACAGTATCACTGCATCCTGCTGCATTAAAAACTACCAGGCATGCATTGAAGGTGCCGGTAGTATTGTATTGATGTTCTACCACCGAACGACTTGCGGTCACTAAACTGTCGCCATCTCCGAACAGCCACTTGAAACGTATGGCATTTGGCGTGGAATTATTGGCAAACAGGTGAGGCGTATTTTCAACAGGCACCGTGGGTGTTACACTAAACAATGCAGTTGGTGCAGCATCTACTACAATCGTACGCTGAATAGAGTCTGACACATTACAGGTGGAAGGATCTACAGCCATTAGTTTTACCGTATAAGATCCCGGTGCCTGGTAAAGGTGAGATGGATTGATGCTGGAAGACCCTGTGCCATCACCAAAATCCCAGGTAAATGTTTGACCAGCCAGGGAAGTATTTTTGAATACAGCTGTATAGGGCGCACAACCGAGCGCCGGTGATTCAAATTGCGCCTTTACCAGCGGCGAGATGCGAAGCTCTCTTTCAAGGGAATCGGGTCCATTGCAGTAACTGGTATCCAGCAAAATCAGCCTTACTTTGTACGTACCGGCTGACCGATAAGAATGGGTAACATTTGCTATACTATTTGATGTAATGCGGGTTCCGTCGCCAAAATCCCAAATGAAATTTTTAAATGGCTTTGCTGCCGGACCGGTTGACCGGTTTTCGAACTGGTAACTTAATGATTCGCAGGGCGGCAACTTTACCGGGTTGAAATCTAACACAGCAATATCATTTCTTACAACAACCGTTATATAGGCCGAATCACGGATATTACACGAAGTAGAATCGATTGCAACCATTTTCACCGTAAACCGACCGATATTGTTGTAGGTATGGTTTATTTCAGCGCTGTCAGTAGCCAGAACGGGTGAACCGTCTCCAAAGGTCCATTCATAACTTTGGGCATTGAGAATGGTATCCCTGAACCTAACCTGTAAGGGCACACAACCCGAAGTATCGAAAACGCCGTTTACAGTTGCCTGTACACCTGCGCCTACTCCTGCATAATTAAAAAGTATTTTCAGCGCCGCCATATTACACCCTCCCCCGACGGTCGCAGGAGTAGTTCCCGAAGCACAACACCAGACACCCGGGGTCACCGGCCATTTCGGTTTAACGTTGCCTTGGCCGCCACTGCAATTGGCGCAAATGGCCTGGTAGATAACCCCGTTTTGATCGAAACGACTGGTACCTCCGTCAACATGCTCGCCTAGTCCCCCGTTCTGCCCGTAAAAGGTTCCGTATAACAACTTCGTCGCATCTCTTTGTATTACTATAAAATAGAAATCCGATTCATCGGGAACCCTTTTCAGTGCGTCCGGGGTAATGGGCATTCCTGCAATAGGATCCAGCCCGTACTTGCCAATAATGTCTTTCCCCCAACCCGACACATATACATTTTCACACCGATCAACCAGGAAGGCTACCGGTGATATATTCGGGCTGACAGAACCAGTTCCGAAAACAGTGGAATATTCAAATCCCGACAGGTCTTTTTTTAGCTTAGAGATATATTGCTTGGAATTTGGGTTATTATACACGGCATTTATTACGGGCCAGCTTCCGGTAGTAATACCCATGATATAGGGATAATTGTTCCGGTCGAACTGGATACCAAATACCACATCAGTACCCTGTGTACCCATATAAGTACTTTGTTTTAAAACAGATGCATCAGGCGAATACACCGCTATAAATCCGTCGCTGCGGCCACCCTTGTATACAGGCTGGTAAGATCCTGCCTTGCTTCCGGGAAAGTCTGTACTGGTAGTTCCACCCGCTACGTAAATATCACCGCCGGCAGGGTTAAGGGAGAGTACGAAACCGGCGTCATAGCCGCTACCACCCATGTAAGAGCTATAAACCACTGAATTACAAGATGGATTAACCCGTATCAATACCCCGTCTTGTAATCCGCCAAAAGTTTTTTGAACAGCATTGGGAGTAGTGAAAAAATTATCAGACTTTGTACACGAGGTAACATAAATATTGCCACCACCATCTAAAATCACTTCGCTTCTGGCGTCATCACCATAGTTATTTAATAGAAATTGCGGACCTACTGTATGGCTGTCGGCCGTATTAAAACCGTCATCCGCTGACCCACCTATGCGCACAGAGCCAATCAGGGCATTACCCGCAGAATTGATTTTCGTAACAACAATATCCCAACCGCCCGTTTTTCCGAAGATTCCGTTAACAGTTACCGGGTAATTGGAAGAAGTTGTTCTTCCTGCTATTACCAGGTTTCCCTGTGCATCTGTAAAAAGGCTATGAGGCTGATCTTTACTATTGCCCCCGATATACGTGGCATATAAACGCTGGCTGCCATTGGGGCTGAACTTCATGATCCCCATGTTCCAATAATTCTGTTCATTAACACCACTTGCAGCATAACTCATTTGGAAAGCACCGGGTGAGGTAGGAAATCCTGTTTCAAATACCAGCCCCCCGGCATAAAAAACTCCCCCACTACCGTAGGTAGCTGTATAGCCCCAATTATCGGCTGTACTTCCTGTGAAAGATGCAAAGATTAAGGTCGGGTCAATGACCAAGGTAGACTGGCGTGAAAAGTTCTTGATTTTAAAGCGGACTGTATTACCGGTGAGTTCATAGCGGCAATCTATCGTTTTTTTCGCAGCACCCTGGTACTGATAAGTGTACGGATATAACTCTTTTACTTCCCCGATGGAAGTTTTAATGATCAGTTCTTTATTCCTAATGGTTAACTTATCCACCCCTTGAAATTTCATAGCAATATTGGAAGGATCTGCTCCTGGATTCACGATAAACTCATATTTAAGGTTACCGGATTCGCTGTAATACCTGATGTCGATGCCGGGGTAGATATTCTTATAGGTGACCGCCTGGAAAAGTTTGCAATCACCCTTCCATTTGGAAGAATCATCACCTAGAAAGTAATTATAGTAACCTGGCTGTGGTTTATCAGGCAGAGCCACCGCATTGGAATTAGCACCGATGAAGTCCATTTCATAAGCATGTGAGCGGAGAATATGCTGGTGCGTGCTGTCTGATTTAGTCTTCCCTCCTGGTGAGCGTTCAAAAACAGGCGTATTTTCGGTAGAGGCGTTGTGACCGTGCACAAGATCTGCTAAGCGGGAAAGGTCATTAGAACTATGTTGTACAACAGTGTATCCTGTATTTCTGAGAAAAAAAGCACCGTTGGTTAAAACGCCTTTATATTGAATCTCTTTTTCCCACTGACCTTTGTTCTCTATAAATTCGAGGGCATTGGTTTGTGAAAAAAGTTTCAGCGTAAAAACAAGAGATAATAATAGCAGTATGAATTTTCTAGTTGTCAAAGCTTTCATTACAATTTACAGAATTTAATCTATTCCCCTTCAGATCTACATCAGGAAATCCTGCTCCATGCCGTCTTGTTTTTCCCGGACTGCAGAAAGGATTTTAGCGGCTGGTTTACAGAAAGACCCAGGTCCGGATCTTCATCAAGTACCCTGTTAGCCATTTCCCTCGATATATCCACTAATTGCTTGTCGTTTACCAGGCTTGCCAGCTTGAAAAAAAGGATGCCGCTTTGACGGGTACCTTCGATATCACCAGGACCTCTTAGTTCCAAATCCTTTTCAGCAATTTTAAAACCATCGTTGGTGGCACACATGATCTTTAACCGTTCCTGTGCTTCATTGGTTAATTTGAAGCCTGTTAATAATATGCAAAAACTCTTGTCACTACCCCTTCCCACTCTTCCTCTTAATTGGTGAAGTTGCGACAGTCCAAATTTCTCGGCGCTTTCAATCACCATTACTGAGGCATTGGGTACGTTAACACCCACTTCCACCACCGTGGTTGAGACCATGATTTGAGTATCAAGTTTAACGAAGCGTTGCATATTTGTATCCTTCACATCGCTTTTTTGTTTTCCATGAACCATACTCACCCAATAAGTAGGTTCCGGAAAATATGCTTTTACATTGTCATAACCTTTCATTAAATTTTCATAATCCATTTTTTCAGATTCTTCTATCAATGGAAAAATAATATAAGCCTGGCGGCCTTTTTTTATTTCCGCTTTTATAAAATCCATTACCTGCGGCCGGCTGTGTTCATACCTGTGCACGGTTTTTACAGGCAACCGGCCCGGTGGCAATTCATCCATCACGCTGTAATCCAGGTCCCCGTATGCGGTCATGGCGAGGGTTCTCGGTATCGGGGTAGCCGTCATTACCAGTACATGAGGCGGTATTGTTGCCTTCGACCAGAGTTTTGCTCTCTGTGCTACGCCAAAACGATGCTGTTCATCCACGATTGCAAAACCGAGGTTTTTAAATTGAACACTTTCTTCAATAAGCGCATGGGTACCAATTAAAAGTTGCAACGAACCATCTTCGGTCATTTGCAATACTTCACGGCGATGCCGGGCACGCGAAGAACCGGTCAGTAATTTTATAGATACCGGCATCTTACTCAATAATTCACTAAGACTGTTAAAGTGCTGCTGCGCCAGGATTTCTGTAGGAGCCATCATACAAGCCTGGAAGCCATTGTCTATTGCCAATAACATCGAAAGCAGTGCTACAATGGTTTTTCCACTCCCAACATCTCCCTGTAACAGCCTGTTCATCTGCCTGCCATTTGCGGTATCAAGCCGTATTTCTTTCAACACCCTTTTCTGCGCCCCGGTTAACTCGAAAGGCAGGTGTTGCTTATAAAAAGTATTGAATAACTCTCCAACCTGGTTGAAGATCACACCCCTCGAAAAGCGATGACGCCTGGACTTTATCAATCCCATCCGTAGCTGGGCCATAAATAATTCTTCGAACTTCAGCCTTTCCACTGCCTTTTGATATTGTTGTACATCAGGTGGAAAATGAATCTGTTGATAGGCCTTAAACCGTTGAAGTAGTTTTAATGGTTCCAAAACACTTACAGGCAAATTCTCAGGAAGATCTCGTTCCTGTAATATCTGGAACAATGCCGAAGTTAATTTTGCGATTTGCCGGCCACCTAAACCTTTGGCCTTTAATTTTTCTGTGGTAGGATAAACCGGTTCATGAAAACTTTTACCTTCCAGCTTTTCACGGGTAAGCAATTCTATTTCAGGATGGGTAATCTGTGGCATCCCCTGGAAAGAACCGGACCGTCCATAAACAAGGTATTCATTGCCGGTTTCTAACATTTTCTGCGCCCAGCTGATGCCCTGGAACCATACCAGCTCCAAACTTCCGGATGAATCTTTTAAGGTAGCTACCAGTCTTTTTCCGCTTTTCTCACCCAATACCTGAATGCCTGACAGCTTACCGGCAACCTGTATGTAGTCGGTCTCCAGCATTACATCACTGATTGGCCGCACCTGCGTTTTATCAATATGCCGGTAAGGAAACAGGTTCAGGAGATCCTCGAAAGTGAAAATACTTAGTTCCTTTTTAAGCAAATCTGCCTTGAACGGCCCCACACCCTTTAGATACTCAATGGGGTTTGACAATATCGTAGAAGAAGTGCTAATGGCTACCTGACCTGTTATTTATCCGTTTGGCTGTCATGTTTGAAAATTCAACCCTAAAATAAAGACATTAAAATATAAATACGCAAATCAGTGTACGATATACTTTTTCTTTGAACCTTATTACCATAGATTTGAATGGTAACCTTATTGGCTTATGCGCCCAATCGCCATACCTGGAAATATCCGGCAACATGATCAGACCCGGGAAGTGCTGGAAAAAAACGCTTCCTTCATCAGGCAGCAAATGCAGCGGCTGCTTTCTTTACAACCGGAAGTCACCATCATCATTCCCGCCTTTAACGAAGAAGATAATATTTTAAAAACGTTGTCTTCTTTATCCGTAAACCGTACTACAAAAAAAATAGAGATCATCATTGTTGACAATAATTCGGTAGATGATACGGGCATGCTGGCTGTTGGCGCCGGGGTTACCTGTATACTCGAAGCCAGCCAGTCGATAGCCGCTGCACGGAATGCAGGCCTCAAACTGGCAAAAGGTAAGTACATTCTCAATGCCGATGCAGATACCATTTATCCGCCCGACTGGATAGACCTGATGATAGCGCCTTTATACCGGGAAAGTATTGCGATGGTTTATGGCAGTTTCGCCTTTATACCCACCATTGGCACGCCAAGAGTTGTTTACTGCGCATACGAATATGTATCTGATCTTTCCAAATGGATCAATAAAAGATTTCGTGAAGAAGCGGTAAATATCTACGGCTCCAATTCTGCCTTTAGAAGAGAAGAAGGTTTACTGGTTAACGGTTTCAACCATCCGGCAGGTGCCAATGAAGATGGATGGCTTGCACTTAAATTAAGGAACACCTTTAAGAAACAGCTTTTTAAGATAATGGATCCCCGTGCTTTGGTGTGGACCTCTGACCGGCGTATTCAAATCGATGGCGGATTATTGAAAGGGATTATAATTAGATGCAAGCGGCACCTGGGTATATTTTTGAAACGTACTTGATCTGACGGGTTTTCACAACTGCTTGTTTTAATAATAGGATGGCTGCCACATAGGTTGCTGGCGGGTGTTTAACCAGGTTGCTTTTTTACATACACTTCCACCCATGCCTGCAATGATGGTTTACGTGGCGCCGTAAATACATCAATCCGCCTGTAATATTGCAACAAACTATCACGTACCTGGAAGGGGTAAAAATTGTTGAGGTAGGGAATGTACTCAAACAAAACAATATCATAAT
>JBBJOD010000165.1:0-9234 GCA_037721715.1 Chitinophagaceae bacterium
CTATTTTTACCGTGGTAAGCCAGCCGCCTGATTTCGGCATCGATTTCAACAAACCAGGAAACAAGGCAAACAGCGCAAATGGAAGCGCAAGGGCCAGTCCAAATCCACCCATACCTGCGGTTAACTGCATGGCACCCCCGTTAGACGATAACGACCCTGCCAGCAATGAGCCGAGGATGGGCCCTGTGCAGGAAAATGAAACAAGTGCCAAAGTTAGCGCCATAAAAAAAATCCCGGCTATCCCGCCTATGCCGGATCTTGCATCTACGCTATTCGCCAGTCCACTTGGCAGTGTAATTTCAAAGAGCCCGAAAAATGACAAGGCAAAGGCTACGAATATCACGAAGAATATTAGGTTAAGCCAGACATTTGTAGAGATAGTATTCAAAATTTCCGGGTTCAATGTATCCAGGAAATGAAAAGGTATGCTCAGCAGCACGTATATAAGAAATATAAAGAACCCGTAGATCAGGGCGTTAAATATGCCTTTTTTCCGGCTTGGAGATTTTTTAGTAAAAAATGATACTGTCAGAGGTATCATCGGAAACACACAGGGAGTAAGTAATGCGATAAGTCCGCCCAGAAAACCAAGGCTGAACAGGCTGAACAGTCCCTTAGAGGTTGCTTCTTCTACCCCTGTTCCGCCACAAGCAGTTACAGGATTTTGCAGATCGATGGCGCTTCTTTTCAGGGTTTCTGCTGCGGCGGCAGACTCTTGTAGGCCACCCACTCCAGCAACCAAATCACCGGACTCATTAAAAGAAAAACGAAAAGGCACTTCTTCAGGTCCGGCCAGTTCCTTTCCACTGACAGCCATATAAGTCAATGTGCCTGTAAGATCCCTGTTTTTTTGCGTTAGAAGAAAAGTTACTCTCAGTGTTACTTCATTTTCAAAGAATTTTATCTCGGTATTGTCAAATAGCGGTTCTCTGGTTGTCTGTAAATTGTCGCTTTCTTTGATGTCGCGGATGGCAGCAATGGTAGTAGAACCACTATCCAGCAGAATCCTGGTATTTGGCTCATCATCTTTCATGACAGTTGAAAAGAGCTTCCAACCCGCTTTTATAGAACCTTTGATGATAACTACGTATTCATTTCCTGATTTACTGCCCGGGCTAAACTTCCAGTCAACCACTTTATCCTGTGAGAAACTTGAAAGAGAAACAAACAACATCACCAGGGCGGTGATGAACCGGAAGTAGTTTTTCATCTTGCTTTTTTAACTCAACTAAAAATAAAACGAGTTCTGATGTTAGAACTCGTTTTCAAAATAAATATATATCAACCTTTCAGAGACTATCCTCCTACATTAACATTGATGTCGATGTTGCTTGGCAAAAGGCATTTTTTGTCGTCGCATACCATAAACTCCACTTTGCCTTTAAAATTAGTTTTCAGGTCATGTTTTAACTTCACTACCTGGATGAAATTTACGTTCTTTTCATAATAGCTGGCATTGCCATTCCAGGCACTTTCGAATTTCCTGATCAGTTTGCCCTGCTCCTTCACTTTTCCATCAAGGATAATCGCGGGACTTTTAGTGAAAGTAAAAGTAGTTGGTAGAGGGCCTTCAACACCCACATTTTGGGCATACATATGAAAGTTATGCTCGATATTGGCTGTCATGTGAACTTCATATGTTTTTTCCGCCACCTTCTTTACGGTATAATTCCATTTTACCATTTTATCTGATTGCGCTTTTGAAATATAACCAGCCATTAAAAACAAACCCAGTAGTAAAGTACTTTTCATTAATAAAATTTAATTATTGATTGAACCATTTAAAACAGTACAAAGTTGCAACTTTGAATGCAAAGGAAAATATAAAGTTGCTTCCGGCTGCTTGGCGGTGCATAGGTTGTTCAGTTTACCAACAGCGTTTCCAATACTTTTCTTCCATCGATATTACCCAACTCATAAGAACTGGCACGCTCCGGGTGCGGCATCATACCAAATACATTACCTGCTTCATTACAAATTCCCGCAATATTTCTCATGGCTCCATTTGGATTAACCTGGTCTGTAATGTTTCCTGATTCGTCGCAATACCGGTATATTACCTGTTGCTTTTCTTCCAGTTTATCAAGCGTTGCCTCGTTGGCGTAATACCTACCTTCACCATGTGCAACAGGAATCTTCAGCGGCCTGCTGCCTGTACCGAGTCCTTTGAGGTAGGTATTCTTACACACAAATTGCTGGTTAGCATTTTGCAAGAGCACCCCGGGCAGCAGATGTGACTCACACAGAATTTGGAAACCGTTACAGATGCCCAGCACCTTACCGCCTTTGTTAGCGAATTCAATAACGCTTTGCATCATCGGGCTAAAGCGGGCGATAGCCCCGCAACGTAAGTAGTCGCCGTAGGAGAACCCACCGGGTAAAACAATACTGTCACCAGTTGAAAACATGCTCAGGTCCTTATCCTTGTGCCAAAGCATGACTACTTCTTTATTGAAGCCTTTCTGTAAAGCATCCTGGATATCCCTGTCACAGTTTGAACCGGGGAAAACTACCACGCCGAATTTCATATGTTTTTATTTGAAGTGTGTAAAGGTAACCGTTAAATCAATAATACGGAACCTTGCACTCCAGGCACAAGGTGTAAGGGCAACTCCTGAAACTGGATCATACCTTGCTTGATAAATCGATGGAACACTTGCGCGAGTTCCATTATGTCTTTGCGATCATTCTTTAGCGGACTTTGCAGTTTACAACAGGTGAACCGTTCACCACCTGATCTCATAAGATACCATTATGGCAAATACGAAACTAATCCAGAAGATACAGAGTCCAATCCACCTGGAATTAATATAGAAATAGGTTGCAGCATGAAAAGTGGCAATTGGCACTACGATAAGCATCCAGTGAAGGTAATTCACTGCCGGGTTCATCAAGATGATCAGCATGGAAATTATAAGGAAGGCCAGTAAAAGGCTCCAGGCCTTTCTTACCTGGATAAGCATTTTATTCAGGTGTTTCTGTACAAAAAAACCTCCCGAAATGAGTGGTATAAAAAACAAGAGGATGCCACCTATTATCCAGGGTGATGAAGGAAGTTTAGGCATTTGTAAATCCAGGTAGGGAATAACGCGGTTGCTGTGCCATTGATCGGTTAGAAATAAGGTAACAAAAATGAAGTAGTAGGGAGTGATAATTCCCAATAAAGCGACCATCCATTCTGCAATTCGCAACGGCCTTGTAATGAGCAAAGACAAAAACAGTAACACCAGGAAAGCTACTGAAGGGCTATAGATCAAGGGAGTTAATCCGACCAGCGCCGATACATTATAGATAGATGTTTTAGGATTATTATGATTATACAGTCCTACCATACGGTACCATATCCAGATCATTAACGAATTTACCAGCAGGGGAGCCGAAAAATATGACCACTCCTGCATAAAGGATGTCACCAGCAGGAAAGACATTCCAACCAGGTAATTTTGCCTGGGAAAAAGTTTTAGTGAATTAACAATACGGTTGAGAAGCGTAGCCTGGGTAAAAAATAATAGGAAAGCAAGAAACGAATATATAACCGGCGCCGTTTTTGCAAATGGATCTAAAAACCTGGTAATAACAATGTAGATAAAATTATCACCTGGTTGGGTCAGAGGTTTTACCGGGTGAAGGAACAATGGAAACTTGAGAAGCAGACCGTACAAAAGCAACAATAACGCATTCCCGGAATTTTT
The DNA here is from genome assembly GCA_037721715.1 of Chitinophagaceae bacterium. Lineage (GTDB taxonomy): Bacteria > Bacteroidota > Bacteroidia > Chitinophagales > Chitinophagaceae > JADCRZ01. The sequence continues at coordinate 3,693 of JBBJOD010000165.1, forward strand.
GTTTTTAAAGATACCGACCACCTTTTAGGAACTTTTTTTTAAAAATCTATTTTTGCAAAGCAAAGGTAATTCCTGTAAAGGCATGGTATTATTATCTGGCGGGCGCTTACCTGTTTTGCAAATCGCGGCATAAATTCGTAGCCTTTGTCGAGGTTTTTTAAAGTAGGATTGCGAATGATCTTGCCTTCCGGATCCAGGCTCTGGTCGTGCAGCAACAAGGTTCTGCGTTCAAACTGGTTAAATAAAAAATGAATTTCCGTTCCTGTGTTCATTGCCTGGAATGAAATCATGTTATCCGTTTCATCATCAAATTGTGTTTTATCAATGATGTTACTCCATTCCAGGCCCCCGTCTTTGTTAAATGAAAGCACCATGATGTTTTCAGCATAGTATCGTGTTAGTCCAACATTTCCGTACCGGTTCCATGGCATATACCATGGGCTGTTGTACATCGGAGACCAGTAATAATAATCCATAGGAGATATCCATGGATTTCCCCAGTTCTGGTAATTCCACCGGTTATAAGTGTTTCCTCGAGAAGTTGAGTACAACGATTCTCCGATCACCAGGTAACCGCCATCTTTACGGGTGATAATATTTTTTATAAAATAATCGTTGAAAGCCATTCTTTTATTGGCCTCCGAACTTTTGGCCATAGAACGCAGTTCATCATTGAAAACGATAAGGCTGTCATTTAGTTTTACATTCCGGTCTTTATCCCAGCGTAAGGAGTATAAACCTTCGATATTGCCCCGTCGTTGCTTGTAGTACAGGGCGTTTAATAAAATTCGCTTATTCGAATTATCTACTTTGAGTTTTAATTCGTCCAGAATCAGGTCTCCTGTCAGTACATCTTTTACCGCAAATTCAATGGCTTCAGGGGTTTTGATAACCATCATCACTTTTGAGATCAAGTCGGTGTTTCCACTTCGCCTGAACTTTCCAAAAACAAGGTCTCCCTCGTTTGAAAGAAGGAAATCGGTGAAGTAATCATTCCGTTCTTCCATGGCAATATTAAGCCGGTTTCTTCCCAAAAGATCCAATTGGTCATTGAAAAGCAGGGTGGTAAAAAAGAAGTTTTTTTGGTTTCGGTTATTGATCTTGAAGATCATAACCTTCTTCTTGTCTTCGCTGAATATAGTTGTATAAATCTTGTTATTCGCTGCAAATCCTATTTGCGTGGTATCCAGGTCGAGCGCCTGGCCCATCATTTTGCCTCCTCCATCCATTTTAACACCTACACAGTATAAAGTACTCCTTTTCTGGTACTGGTAAATCATGTAAAAATGGTCCGGGTAAGCAATAAAATCAACATTGATCCACCTGTCGGAAGCATCCATTTTAATTCTTTCTTTAAGCCGCATTTCGTTGTCGTAAACGCATATATCATGATCATTCCTGTTATTTTTATAGACCAGGAAATTGCCACCCACCTTACCAATCACTTCAAATTCGGTCCTTCGCGAGTCTTCCCTTTCCGGCTCTGAATAGAGAATTCTTGGTGCCTGCGCCAGCACCGTTAAAGAAATGATGAGAAAATATATGGATGAAAAAACGTTTTTATACATAATATACACTTTGATAAATTAAAAATACAGGTTACCTGTCAAATTAGAAATTGTTCTTTTTCTTAACAGGGCACATAAACTTTTGATCAGACGATCAGCCAAAAAATGACTTTTTAACACGATATTGATCAAATGTTGGCAAAAATATTTTACTGATAAAAATATGCCAAAGCTTTTTCCAGATACGTTTGTACATTTAATGTGGTTTAGTAAAAATTAAAGAGCACCACCACGACTATTTATTAATAACACGTCAATTGGGAAAGAATCTTAACAAAGTAACATCAGCCGGTCTTCTTATCGCATTGGGAATAATTTATGGAGACATCGGCACTTCGCCACTTTATGTTTTTAATTCCATAATTGAAGACCGGGTAATTTCCGCTGACCTGATCATTGGCACCCTTTCATGTATTATCTGGACACTCACGCTGCAGACAACCATCAAATACGTGATGTTGGTGTTGAGGGCAGATAACAAGGGTGAGGGTGGTACATTTGCCCTTTATGCACTGGTGCGACGGCAAAAGAAATGGCTGGTGGTGCCTGCCATGCTTGGCGGAGCCGCGTTATTAGCAGACGGCATCATTACCCCACCCATTTCAATCACCTCCGCTATTGAAGGGTTACAGGAACTTCCGAAGCTCCGTGACCTGGGTAATGATACCATTATGTATATTGTCCTGTCCATACTGGTGCTTTTCTTTTTCAGCCAGCAGTTCGGAACAGGTGCGATCGGCAAACTGTTTGGCCCCGTGATGATGATATGGTTTACAATGCTCGGTATTTTGGGTTGTTACCATATTATGGATGACTTCTCTATTTTTAAAGCACTAAATCCGTATTATGCCCTAAAGTTCCTGGTTACCTACCCGGGAGGGTTCTGGTTATTAGGAGCGGTATTTCTTTGCACTACAGGTGCAGAGGCATTGTACAGTGACCTGGGCCACTGCGGGCGCGGCAATATCCGTATCACCTGGATCTATGTAAAAACCTGCCTTCTTTTGAATTATTTCGGCCAGGGTGCCTCCCTTTTAGCGCATCATCCCAACCTACGGATCACCCCGGAAGTTGAAACGCAGCTAGGCATAAACGCCTTTTACGACCTGATGCCTGACTGGTTCATCATACCCGGTGTTGTAATAGCAACGGCAGCAGCCATCATCGCCAGCCAGGCCATGATAACCGGTTCATTTACCCTCATTGGTGAAGCCATGCGGCTCAACCTGTGGCCGAAACTGAAAGTACGTTATCCTTCCGAAGAAAAAGGGCAGTTATTCATTCCAAGCATCAACTTGTTATTGTTTGTAGGATGCGTTTTTGTTGTACTGCACTTCCGTGAATCGTCAAAAATGGAGGCGGCTTACGGCTTAGCCATCGTAGTAACCATGCTGGCAACCACCATTTTGTTTGCAAATTTTATGGTATCCAGGCGAATAAAACCATTGTGGATTTATATATTTTTGACAGGCTATTTTGTTATTGAGTTGGCATACCTGATTGCCCTGTTACAGAAGTTTACAAAGGGAGGCTACATTTCCCTGTTGCTGGGAGGCATCATGTATGCTGTTATGTATACTTGGTACCGGAGCCGGAAGATCAAGAACCGCTATGTCGAGTTTGTTCGCATGGAGCATTACATCCCGCAGATCCAGGAATTAAGCAATGACAAAACGGTTCCCAAGCATGCTACCCACCTTGTATACCTTACAAGCGCGAACAACCCAAAAGAAATAGAACACAAAATCATTTACTCTATTCTGAATAAAAAGCCCAAACGTGCAGACATTTACTGGTTCGTGCATGTGGATACGCTGGATGATCCTTACACCTGTGAATATTCGGTGACTCACATCATTCCAAACGACATTATCCGGGTAGAATTCAGGCTGGGTTTCCGGGTAGAGCCTAAGATAAACCTGCTTTTCCGCAAAGTAGTGGAAGACCTTGTAATTAACAACGAGGTAAATATTACAAGCAGGTACGAAAGCCTGGAACGTAACAATGTGGTGGGTGATTTTCAGTTTATCGTCATGGAAAAATACCTGAGCCAGGATAATGAACTGCCTTTCCTGGAGCGCATCATAATGAAACTACACTTCTGGATCAAGGATATCGGATTATCAGAAGAAAGAGGATTTGGGTTGGACCCTTCTAATGTTGTAGTTGAAAAATTTCCGCTGATCATTTCACCTGTATCAAATATCAAGCTCAAAAGGGTGGATAGTTATGAAGAATAGTTGGGTCAATGGTGAATGGTGAATGGAACTCATTTAAATGATAAGTGATGTGTGAATCGGCTTATTTGGCAATTGACCTGTTTGCCTGGTTGTGATTGGTGATAACATCAACCACAAAGAACGGGGTGGTTAAAACAACTCATCACCCATCACTCATCACTCATAATTGAAGCATCCATTCACCATTGACCATTGACCATTCACCCCTTGAATTCAACCATCCTTTATATCATCCTTGGTTATTCGGCTCTCCTGGTGAGTGTGTATTTAGTACAGGACAGGTTTATCTTCAAGCCTGAAAAATTGCATGCAAGCTTTGAGTTCAAATACGATGTGCCTTTCAAAGAATTATTCTTCGAAGTAGAGCAGGGTGTTCGCATTAACGGTCTCCACTTCTACCGCGATCAACCTAAAGGCCTGGTACTTTATTTTCATGGTAATACCAGGAGCATTAAAGGATGGGCACGTTATGCAAAAGATTTCTACCGTTATGATTATGATGTGGTACTGGTAGACTACAGGGGCTTTGGGAAAAGTACGGGTAAGCGCAGTGAAAATAAAATGCTAAAAGATATGCAATTTGTTTACGAAACACTTATGTCGCAATATGCCCAGCATCATATTATTGTTTATGGAAGAAGCATGGGTAGTGGATTTGCCGCGAAGATAGCTTCGGATAATAGTCCCCGTTACCTTATTCTGGATGCGCCTTATTATAACTTTTTGAAAGTGGTAGAACGTTTACTGCCAGTGTTGCCTGTTAGTTGGGTATTGCGTTATCATCTGCCCACCGATAAATGGATTAAACATGTTAATTGCCACACCTACATCATTCATGGAACAAAAGACAGGTTGATCCCTATCAGGAACAGTGAAAAACTGCACGCCATCAATCCAAATAAAATAACACTGATTCGAATTTTGGGAGGTGGGCACAACAACCTGCCATCTTATCCGGAGTACCATAATTTTATCAGGGACATATTAAAGTACTGATTCATGATCAAAAGAATTATCCTGCGTTATATAAAAATTGCGCTATTTCTCTATGGCGTTACAGGCATTGCCCTTTATTTTTTGCAGGATTATCTCATCATCAGGCCGGTAAAATTATCAAGGAACTACCAGTTCAAATTTGATATGCCGTTTAAAGAAGTGAACATTCCTTTTGATGCGACATCCAATATAAACATCCTGCAATTTGCACCTCCCGGTACCCTGCCAAAAGGCCTGCTGCTTTACTTTCATGGAAACCGAACCAATGTATTAAGATACAGCAAATTTGTACCCTACTTCACAAAATCAGGTTATGAGGTCTGGATGATAGACTACCCTGGTTACGGAAAAAGTACCGGTGAGTTTTCGGAAGAGCTGGTTTACAAATGGTCTGCCGTTATGTATAAGCTGGCAAGAACCAGGTTCTCTGCAGACAGTATCATCATCTATGGTAAATCGCTCGGTACGGGCATAGCCGCACAACTTGCCTCTGTTCGCAATTGCCGCTATCTCGTTCTTGAAACTCCTTACTATAATCTACCTGCAGTAGTAGGATTTTACGCCCCTGTTTTCCCGGTTAACAGGTTAATCCACTACAAGTTTCCCACCTTTCAGTACCTGCCGCAGGTAACCGACCCGATCGTGATCTTTCATGGCACAAACGATTGGGTAGTTCCTTATAGTAATTCCTTAAAATTGAAACCGCTGCTAAAAGCAAACGATGTATTGATCACCATA
>JBBJOD010000002.1:0-31113 GCA_037721715.1 Chitinophagaceae bacterium
TTTTGTGCTTAAAAGCAATGCTAATACCCCGTCCCAAAATGAGAAATATTCCAATTTCCTACAAAAGTTATTTATTCAAAATGTAATACTTTTAAAAGTATAACCTTGTTCCGTAAAATTTTCCAACATTCGGGGCAATGTATACTTCATTCTTTTCATAGCCTTTTCACTGTCATGAAAAACTACGATAGCGCCGGGATGCATGGCACCTAATATGTTCTTATAACAGTCTTCACCGGAAAGGCGCATATCAAAATCACCACTTAATACTGACCACATAACGATTCTTAATTTCATAGTATCCAGCACCTGCTTTGCCTGGAAACGGGAAATTCGACCAGATGGACGACCAAAAAATACAGAGACGCTGGACGGGGAAGCTGTCGCAATATTTTGTAAATAGTATTCTACATTGGTGTTCCCTCCGTTGAGATGGTCATGAGTATGATTGCCTATGGTATGACCCTCACTGATAATGCGCTTATAAATATCAGGGTAAGCAAGCACATTTTTTCCGATACAAAAAAAGGTCGCTTTTGCATTATAGCCCTTTAACTGGTCCAAAACAAAATGGGTGACTGTGGGATGTGGACCGTCATCAAAGCTGAGGTAAATGCTTTTTTCCGAGCCAGACATGCTCCAAATAAAACGAGGGAATATATATTTTTCTACAAACCCCGGGGTTTTTACAAGGTAAAACATACCAATGAAATTATGGTTTTGTCACGTTATGAGAGAAGTTAAACCGGTTTATTTTGTAGTTAGGTTTCCCCAGGTTAAAACGGTTAGCACGCTATGGTTCGTGAAAACAACAATCATGAGGGCGCATACCGGATATATCATACCCTACACCCGATAGCCTGCCAGCTGACGGCCTGATCGCTTACAGCTGATACCCGAAAGCTGAAAGCCGATAGCAATAATTACCTTTGACGCTATGGAAAAAAAAGTAAGGGTACGATTCGCCCCTAGTCCTACGGGAGGCCTGCACGTAGGCGGAGTGCGTACCGTTCTGTACAACTATCTTTTCGCGAAACAACATGGTGGAGATTTCATACTTCGAATCGAAGACACCGACCAAAGCCGGTATGTAGCTGGTGCTGAACAATATATTATCGATTGCCTGGAATGGTGCGGGCTTAACCCCGACGAAGGTCCACACATCGGCGGGCCCTATGCGCCTTATCGCCAAAGTGAAAGAAAGGTATTATACCGCGAGTATGCAGATAAACTAGTGTCCCAGGGGAATGCCTATTATGCATTCGATACGCCGGCCGAGTTGGAAGAAATGCGCGCTGTTTTCAAGACAGAAGAAAACCCCCAGCCGCAGTACAATTCCATACTGCGTCAAAAAATGAGTAATTCCATTTCAATGGGTGAGGAAGAAGTAAGCCGGCTCATGAGCGAGGGTATGCCCTACGTCATCCGTATGAAAATGCCTGACAACGAAGAGATCATCTTCACAGATATGATACGTGGCGAAGTAAGCTTCCGGAGTGACTCAGTAGACGACAAAGTACTGCTGAAAGCGGATGGAATGCCTACCTATCATCTCGCCGTGGTAGTAGATGATTATCTGATGAAGGTCACACATGCTTTTCGCGGAGAAGAATGGCTTCCCAGCGCGCCGGTGCATATATTATTATGGAAATACTTAGGGTGGCAGTCAGAAATGCCGCAATGGGCACACCTTCCCCTTATATTGAAACCAGATGGCCATGGCAAGCTAAGCAAGCGGGATGGAGAACGCCTTGGCTTCCCTGTATTTGCTATGGACTGGAAAGACCCTATCAGTGGCGAACTGACGACAGGTTTCAAAGAAAAAGGTTTCCTCAGGGAAGCTTTTCTCAATCTGCTGGCAATGCTTGGTTGGAATGATGGCAGCAGCCAGGAAATATTTACCCTGGATGAATTGGTACACCATTTCACTATTGACAGGGTTCACAAGGCAGGCGCCAGGTTCGATTATGAAAAAGCAAAGTGGTTCAACCATGAATGGATCAAACGCACACCGGATAAACAGATATCGGAAATACTAATGAGCCAGGAGCACTACAAATCAATTCAGCCAGCTAAAGCCTTCCTTGAAAAAGTCGTCGGGATGGTAAAGGAACGTTGTGTGGTCCTCAATGATTTCTGGGAGCAAAGCTCCTTCTTCTTTGAACCACCTGCGGCTTATGATAACGCTTCCATTAAGAACAAATGGAACCAGGAAAAGAAAGACTTTTTCCAGGAATTTAGCGAGTCCATTGAATCACTCGACGATTTTGAACCGCCTGCTATAGAAGATTGTTTCAAAAATCTTGCAACCAAAGCCAACATCAAACCGGGCGAACTTCTATTACCTTTCCGAATCATGCTGGTCGGCGGCAAATTTGGCCCACAGGTATTTGAAATAGCGGCTACTATCGGCAAAGAACAAACGAAGAAGCGGATTGCTGTAGCGTTGCTGCAATTTTAATCGTTCATCAAATATTTCCAGCTGCTGGTTTCAAAAATCAGTAATCGAATTCCTTGGTCATACATTGTAATAATACCATTTCTCACAGGCTGGAAAACCATAGTATTTAATTCACCGAATATTTACTGAAGTATTTTATAATAAAACAGTCTGGCATTTTTTTTCGAAAACAGAGAGTATGGCACAAAGATTTTTTACTTTGAAAACGGCAATGACCAGCTCAACCAGTTGATAGAAGCAAGCTTGAAAGAACAGAAGATGCTTTCCGCCGTTGAGTAAATCATTTGCTACTTTTGCAACATTAATGCACTACACATGTATGAACCGAATAAAAGACCGCTAAGGGTACTGATCGCCAAGGTTGGTCTCGACGGTCATGACAGGGGAGCCAAAATCATTGCTACTACGCTTCGTGATGCCGGCATGGAAGTGATCTATACAGGCCTGCGGCAAACTCCCGAAATGGTAGTAAACGCGGCACTGCAGGAAGACGTGGATGCAATTGGCATTAGCATCCTTAGCGGTGCACACAATACCGTGTTCCCTAAAATAATACAACTGATGAAAGAGATGGAGATGGAGGATGTTCTGCTGACTGGTGGCGGTATAATACCGGGAGATGACATGAAATTACTGAATGAAATGGGGGTCGGTAAACTTTTTCCCCCCGGCACTCCTACCATCGAAATTGCTGATTACATCCGGCAATGGGTCAGGGAGCATAGAAATTTCTAATCAGGTGTAATAAGTTGCTACCATTCGACAAACCGTACCACCGACCTGAATCTGACCCAGTTAAAAACTATAATTCATTCGCTGATGACCTATCAAACTTTACTCACCCAAATAGACAATGGTATCCTGGTAATCACCATCAACAGGCCGGATAAATTAAATGCCATCAACAACCTGCTTATGGAAGAGCTTAACCAGGTAATTGACGATTTATATAGCAATAAAGCAGTAAAATCGGCTATTATAACCGGTGCAGGAAAAAAAGCTTTTGTTGCAGGAGCTGATATAAGTGAGTTCTTAGATGTTACGGATGAAGGAATGGCACTAGCAAAAAAAGGCCAGGATGTCTTTTTTAAAATTGAAAATTCGCCGAAGCCCGTCATTGCTGCAGTGAATGGTTTTGCCCTTGGCGGTGGCTGCGAACTGGCAATGGCTTGTCATTTTCGTGTAGCCTCTGACAACGCCAAATTCGGGCAGCCGGAAATAAACCTCGGTTTAATTCCCGGCTACGGCGGCACACAGCGCCTACCACAGCTGATTGGCAGGGGCCGATCAATGGAACTATTACTGTCTGGCAGTATGATCGACGCTGCCACAGCCTTTCAATTTGGACTGGTAAATTATATAACCACCGTGGATGAGCTGTTGAATAAATGCCTAACCCTACTCGAAACGATTAACTCCAAAGGCCCTGTTGCACTTGCAAAATGCATACAAGCCGTTAATGCCGGTTTTGATTATTCAAAGAATGGCTATGATGTGGAAGCAATCAATTTTGGTGACTGTTTCAAAACGCAAGACATGAAAGAAGGAACAAAGGCTTTTCTCGAAAAAAGAAAACCGGTTTTTGAAGGGAAGTGATGAATTATTGGTTATGAGTTATGAATTATGAGTGATGAATTGGATGGTCATTATTATAACATTCGGCCAATATTCTATCAGGCATTTTTTAGCAGCAATTGGCGAATCTCTTAATCAATATTTCGATTGTTATATATTTAGTCATGTATTGGTGTAGATTTATGTAGATATTATTCTTACCACTTTCAATAATTTAAAAGACATGGATTATCGCATAGAAAAAGATACTATGGGGGAAGTAGAAGTACCAAAAGATGCAATGTACGGGGCACAGACACAACGGAGTATAGAAAATTTTAAAATTGCACAAGATATCAATCGCATGCCTATGGAAATAATTCGTGCGTTTGCCTATCTCAAGAAAGCGGCTGCAATCACCAACCAGGAAGCCGGTGTACTTCCTGCAGAAAAATCGGATTTGATTGGAAAGGTTTGTGACGAAATACTGGAAGGTAAACTGGATGATTCCTTTCCGCTCGTAGTATGGCAAACCGGAAGCGGTACTCAAAGCAATATGAACGTGAATGAAGTAGTTGCCTACCGTGGACACCTTATTAAAGGAGGGCAACTAACTGACAAGGATAAGTTTTTGCATCCAAATGATGACGTCAACAAATCACAGTCCTCTAACGATACCTTCCCTACGGCCATGCATATTGCGGCCTATAAAATTCTTTCTGAGGTAACTATTCCCGGGATTGAAAAATTAAAAGATACACTGGCAGAAAAAAGCAGGCAGTACATGCAGGTTGTTAAGATAGGCAGAACTCATTTCATGGACGCTACCCCATTAACCCTGGGACAGGAAATAAGCGGTTATGTATCACAGTTAGATCATGGTCTTAGGGCCATAAAAAATACATTGCCTCATCTTTCCGAGCTGGCCCTTGGAGGAACAGCTGTAGGAACCGGCATCAATACACCGCCCGGATACGCAGAAAACGTGGCGACAAATATTGCAGCCTTAACAGGTTTGCCTTTTAAAACCGCAGAGAACAAGTTTGAAGCCCTGGCTGCCCACGATGCAATCGTTGAAGCGCATGGCGCTTTAAAAACAGTGGCAGTGAGCCTGATGAAGATAGCCAACGACATACGCATGCTGTCTTCCGGCCCCCGGTCAGGCATTGGTGAGCTTTTTATTCCTGACAATGAGCCCGGATCTTCCATAATGCCCGGAAAAGTAAATCCGACGCAATCCGAGGCCTTGACCATGATAGCTGCACAGGTAATGGGCAATGATGTTGCCATCAATATTGGTGGCGCTACCGGGCACTTTGAACTGAACGTTTTCAAACCGCTCATGATTTATAATTTCCTTCATTCTGCCAGGCTGATCGGTGATGGTTGCGTAAGCTTCAACAACAAATGCGCAGTTGGCATAGCGCCAATAGAAGCTAATATTAAAAAACATGTAGACAATTCGTTGATGCTGGTTACTTCCCTCAATACAAAAATCGGCTACTACAAAGCCGCCGAGATCGCACAAAAAGCGCATAAAGAAGGTACAACCCTGAAAGAAATGGCAGTGAAGCTAGGTTATGTAAGTGAACAGGATTTTGATCTTTGGGTGATCCCTGGTGAGATGGTGGGGAAGGTTTAGCTGACAGCTACGACACCTGTATGTGATCGTTCACCTTGCTGTTGGTTTCTACCACAGGATGATCGGTTAAAACCGGATGTTCCCGGAAAAAACGCTTTTGGAATAGCAGGATGGAAATTACGCCTACTGAAATAGATGCATCTGCAATATTAAAAACAGGACTAAAAAATTCAAACTCCTTTCCACCCACAAATGGCAACCATGAGGGATAATGTGAATGGATAACCGGGAAATAAAGCATATCAACAACTTTACCGTGCAGAAAACTCGCATAACCCTTTAACGGAAAAATTCTTGCCACCGAATTGTAGGTACTTTCTTCGAAGATCATCCCATAAAACATACTGTCGATCAGGTTACCCAATGCGCCGGCAAATATCAACCCGGTACAGGCTATAAATCCCCCATGGTATCTTTTCCTGATGATACTTGCTATATAGAAAACACCGAAAATAACTGCAACCAGGCGAAACAAGGTCAGCGCCATCTTTCCCCATTCACCACCAAGCTTCCATCCCCAGGCCATGCCTTCATTTTCAACAAAATATACCTGGAACCAGTCGTTCTTCCATCCAAGTGGACGAATACCTTTATCATAAGGCGTGATCATAGTATGATAATCATCCCAGCTATAACTTAATGGCATATGCGTTTTAATCCAGATCTTTAATGCCTGGTCAGCAATTATTATAATGAGTATTAAAATGAATATGTTTCTGGCCTTCACAAAAGAAAAATTTGAAGGCAAATATAACCGTTAACCTTCATTCGGCAATCCCAGAGCTTATTAAATCGCGTATACTGCCATTTTTAACAGGACGCATAATAGGTACATCAAATCTTCATCCTATTCATAATAAACCCGTTTCACCCTTTGAGAAACACCGGTCATCATCTCATAAGGGATTGTCTCTGCCCATAAAGCTACCTGCTTAACCGGCAAATCCTTTCCAAAAACAATCACCTCGTCACCTTCCTGAACACCTGCTATGCCAGTGATATCAATCATCGTCATGTCCATACAGATACTCCCAGTAACTGGAGCGAGCTGGCCTTTTACCAACATACTGCCTTTTCTATTGCCCAGCTTCCTCGGATAACCATCAGCGTAACCTATGCGCACCGTGGCAATTGTTGCATCATTGGAAACGATTCCCTTTCGCCCATAGCCAACCGTATCGCCCGGCTTCAGGTGCTTTATCTGGGCAATGGTAGTTCTGAGGGTAGATACTTCTATAAGGTTCAACAGGCTGTTTGCAGCACTATCAATCCCATACAACCCGATACCCAATCGTACCATATCGAATTGCAGGTGAGGAAGCCTCGATATAGCAGCTGTATTCGCAATATGCTTCAAAAAAATATACCCGACCGATTCCTGTATTTGTTCACATGCATTTGAAAAGCGTTGCGCCTGGTAACTGGTAAAATCATCCTCCTGAGCATCTTCGCTCGACGCAAGATGACTAAATACAGATTTAACGATGAAAGGGCTTTTCTGCACATCTTCAATGAGCCGTGGAAGTTGAGATAATTCAAAACCCAGGCGGTTCATACCTGTTTCCAATTCGATATGAACAGGAAACGCCGAAATCCCTTTTTCCTTAATAAAATCACCCAAATCATTTAGCAGGTTAAATGAGTAAATATCTGGCTCGAGGTTATACTGCACAAGTGCTTCAAATGTACTTTCTTCAGCATTCATCACCATAATGGGTAAAGTAATACCTGCCTTTCGCAACTCTACGGCTTCATCGGCATAGGCAACGGCCAGGTAATCCACTTTATGAAACTGCAGCAGGTTAGCAATTTCAAAGCTACCGCTGCCATATGAAAAAGCTTTTACCATCGCCATTAAACGAGTGGTGGGTTTTAGAATTTTTTGGTACTCCTTCAGATTGTGTAGTATAGAGTTCTGATCTATCTCTAACACGGTTTGATGAACTTTCTGTTCAAGCAACTGGCTGATTTTTTCAAACTCAAACACCCTTGCACCCTTCAATAAAATTGTTTCATTGTTAAATGACAGGTTGAAAAAGTCTCTTATAATATCTTCCGTGCCTGAGTAAAAAAAAGACCGCAGGCCAGCAATGCTTTTAAATAATGCTTGGTGTTTAGATATCTGCTCGCCGATACCAATCAGGCGGTTTATATTCATATGACGAAGCAAGCCGGAAATTTCGAAGTAGAGATCGTTTTGATTTTTTCCACTTTGCAAAATATCGGATAATATAATCGTCTTGCTTTTGTGTTGGTGCTGGTGAGATAAAAAGTCAAGGGCTATTTTAAGGGAACTTAAGTCTGCACTGTAACTATCATTGATAATGGAACAATTGTTAGCGCCTCTCTTAAGTTCTAAACGCATGGCCACATGAGTAAGCCTTAGAAAATGTTTCCGGATATACTCCTCTTCAACGTTCATATAGAGTAATACCGACCAGCAGTTAAGAGCATTCTCGACCGCTGCATCATCGGTAAATGGAATAGCTATACAGATTTCTTTGTTATTATACAAAGCCAAAATATCAGTGCCCGAAATGCTTTTAGAAATGGATGTTACCCGAAGCGAAGCTGCTGTTTTAGTGCTCCAACTGAAAAATTGTATGTTGGAGGCAGTAGTGCCATCCCGTAAATTCCTGATATATGATGCTATTCCCTCATTGATGGCTGGATAGTCTTTGCAATAAACCAGGGAGGATACATTCTTAAAAAGTTGCAGTTTCTCATTTACCTTCTGGCGGATATTTAAAAATCCCTCACTGTGTGCTTCACCGATATTGGTAAAAACGCCAATTGTAGGGTGAATGATTTTCTCCAGCTTAGTCATTTCATCGCTTTCTGAAATGCCTGCTTCAAAAATTGCCAGTTGATGCATTTCGTTCATTTGCCATACACTAAGCGGTACCCCTATCTGCGAATTATAACTTTTAGGACTCCTTACAATATAAAATCTTTCTTCAAGCAGCTGGTTAAGCCACTCCTTAACAATTGTTTTGCCATTGCTTCCAGTGATTCCTATTACAGGAATGGTAAAAAATTTGCGGTGATGCGCCACCAGCGTATGCAAGGCATGCATGGTATTTTTAACCATGATGAAATTGGCGTCTGGATAATTTTGCAGGTCAATCTTTTCTGCTATTACAAAATTTAAAACACCTTTTCTATATAGTTCGTCAATAAAAAGGTAGCCGTTGCGTCTTGGGCCACTCAGTGCAAAAAATAAAGAACTCTCCGGAAACAGCAGCTTACGACTGTCGAGCAGCAGGTGCTCTATTACTCCTGCATCCTGTTTCGTAAGGAACCCGCCTTTAATTATTAAGGCGATATCCTGTATGCTGTATTTCACCTGGTGTCGATTAAATTAGCTAGCTTCTTTTTCGTCTTCTACTTCTTTAGCCCGGTTTATAGAATAAAGTATGGAGGCCAGTATGCATACCAGTATTACAAGAAGTGAAATATATATTGGCACAGTGATGTGAAAAATCTCCGCCAGCATTTTTAGACCGATAAATATCAACACAATGGCTATTCCCTGCTGCAGGTAGCTGAATTTATTCACTGCGCCTCTTAATAGAAAAAACAGGGAACGAAGTCCAAGTACCGCGAAAATATTGGAAGTGTAAATTACCAGTGGTCGTTGAGATATGGCAAACACGGCGGGAATGCTATCGAGCGCAAAGATAATATCCGTTGTAGCGAGCATGACAATCACTACAAACATATTGGTATAATATCGCTTACCATCTTTGACAACTGTAAATTTCCCTCCAGCTTCGTCCTGGGTAATGGGAAGAAAACGTAACAGTAATTTATAGATCCGGTTTTCAGAAAGGTCTTCATCCTCTCCGGCCTTTGCAGCAAACATTTTTATGCCTGTATATAAAATGATCGCACCAAACACGTACAAAAGCCAATTGAATCTTTCTACCAGTTGAATACCAATAGAAATAAAGAATATCCTGAGAACAATGGCCATCAAAATACCAATTAACAATGCTCGCGCATAATATTTTTCTTTTATGGCGAAAAAGGAAAAGATAAGTATGAATACAAATATATTATCGATGCTTAATGACCACTCCATCAGGTAAGCGCTGAGGTATTCAACAGCTAAAACATGACCATTTTCAAACCACAGAAATCCAAAAAACAGCAGGGCAAGTGAAACCCAAAGGCCTGTTTGCAACAATGCTTTCTGTAATGAAACCGTAGTTGTTTTTTTACTCAGCAAGCCCAGGTCCAGTGCTAAGGCAACTATTATTACGATTCCGAAAACAAGAAAAGTTATCTGCTCATTCGTCATTCGATCAAGTTATAATTAAAAAATATAAGAACCAGCTTCAATGGCTGGGTACGGAATATCATGTTATCCATGTAGCAGATTCGCAGAGCAATAATATCAATAAAAACCATTATAGAACACTTCTTGTTTATGCTTTATCCCATTCGCAGGTTGTATACAACGATGGACAAGGAGGGTCAGTAATATTCGTTTTAGTTTCCGGAGTTTGATTTCTACCTCAGTCACAAGTTGTCCAACGGGCATTGCCTATAACTCAGTCGTTTCTTATGAAGCCCGTTGGAACACTTGCGCCAGTTTCTTTCAGTCTCTTTGCAGGCACCAATTGTCCACAGGCATTGCTTAAGAAAGATCATGGAAACATCTGCGCCAGTTTCGGTGCACCGCGGTAATTCTATCCGGACCTACCTGTACTTCTTCCTGCGAACCGCCTGGTAAGTCACACCAAATATTATCACCAAAATAACCGGTACTGCAATGTTGATGAACTGCCATTTCTGCTTTTCTACCTGTACTTTTTTTTTGTCGAGCAGGCGCAAAGTATAATCCTTACTTCTTGCCTCCATAATACCTGAATTATCTGTAAGGTATTCAATACAATTTATGATGAATTCTTTATTTGCATATTGATTACCCGTATACAAATTCTTCCCAAGAGGCAGTGGCCCGTCTTTTTGAGAAACCGCATTCATGGCTATGTCTCCGTCAGAAATTACAATCATCTTATTGTCCGTCGTATTACCCGGCATAAACGGCTGGTTGTATTGTACCAGGGAGTCTCTCATGGCCTTCGATAAACGATTGTTGAACAAAGAAGAGAACCTGCCTTCCAGTAATAGCGCCACCGGTATATTTGACCGGTTGAAAGATCTTTCATCCTCACGGTTCTGAACAGATTGCCAGCTGACTTTTGCGGGGCTTGCCAGCACCCTGGAAGAAACGGAACTCACCAGCAAACTCGTCTTTTTTATTCCTGCGGCCTTCACCGTATCGATGGAATTAGGGAACTGTGAAACCACATAATTAATATTTTTAGCAATCGGGTGACCGGAAATGCTATTAAGTAAGGGAAAATAAGGCCAGGATACCAATTCTATCTGGGGTTTACCACCCAGACTGCCGATTACCGAAGGAACTTCGTCCGCATTAAGATCCTGCAGTAAGTCAAGGTTGATACGTGCGCCATATTTAAAAAGCTGGTCTTCCAGGTTTAGTCCGCGGTCGAAAGCAATGAATTCATTTTGCGATCGTTGAAGGCTGTCGAATTCTGCATACAGGTTATCAATCATCCACATCACCTTTCCTCCGTTCATGACATACTGTTCGATTTTCAGCATTTGCTGGTCCGAAAAACGCTCGGTAGGTTTTACTACCAGGATAGCACTAAAAATGGCCGGTATGGTTGCCACATCATCAATAGGCAGTATCTTAAAATTGTATTTTGCTTTAACGGTATTGATAAGGTCGTAGACATTGTAAGAAAGCGACTCACCATTGCCAGAAAGGTAGCCCACTAAGGGAACAGTATCTTGTGTAACTTTTTGAATGGCACTTGCCAGCTTATATTCAAGGAGTGCCTCGGCATTGTTCAGCGAATTAATGCCATCAACCAGGCTCTGCCCCTGTAGAAAGTCTATGGCGATCACCCTGCCATTATATGCAACCAGTGCCCCTGGATAAATATATCTTTCCTCCTGTCCTTCGCCTTCCCTTGTTTGTGCTTTTACATTCATGGGGGTTAAACCCAGGCGATGCAGAGAATCAATGAAGTTTGCCTTAAGTTCATCCTCAAGTCCTTCCCCGGGCTTTTCAAATTTAAACTGGACGTTGTTCTTCCCGATATCTTTAAATTCCTGTAATAGTTCCTCGCTGCTATTGGCCAACTTTTTAAACCCTGCAGGCATTTCTCCCGCTAAAAACACGGTAACTACTACAGGTGCATCCAATTGATCCAGCAAGTTAATGGTCGGCCGAGACAAAGTATATCTTTTTTCCGCTGTCATGTCTATACGGAAATGAAATATGGAAGCCACTATGTTGACTACAGCTAGAAAGAGCAATAAAACCAACCATCCATATTTCGAATTCATTATTCTCTTCATTTGGAACGCCCTTTATCAACTCCCAGGTTGCGGTGAGTCAGAAACAGGAAGAAAGTGATCATACTTAAAAAATACACAGCATTGCGGCTATCTAAAACACCCCTGCTTATGCTACGGTAATGAAAATCTATTCCCAACATCCCGATATAATAGTCTAAACCGGCATTAAATGCGGGTATCCGGCTAATCAATTCAAAACCATTGTATAACAGCAGGCAGGCAGAAGCACTGATGATGAAAGCGATTACCGCGTTGTTCGAACAACTGCTGCAAAACAGGCCAATGGCACAGAAAACTGCTGCCAGGAAAAATAGCCCGATATAGGAACCAATAGTTGCACCGCTATCTATCCCACCGGTTTCTGACAAAGCTTGTATGGAAAAAATGTAAATGACAGTTGGCAATAGCGCGATGATCACTACCACCAGGGTACCGAGGTATTTTCCTGAAACAATTTGCCACCGGCTTAAGGGCCGTGTCTGCAATATTTCATAGGTGCCAGACCTAAACTCGTCTGAAAAACTTCTCATGGTTATAGCCGGAATTAACAATAGCAAGATGAGGGGAGATAAAGTAAAGAACCTGTCTAAGGTGGCATAACCAAAATCAAATATATTCGAATCAGGAAATACGAAGAGCATTAAACCATTCATTAATAGAAATACCAAAATGGCACTCAAACCAGTAAGGTTGCTAAAGAACTGCCTGAACTCCTTTATACTTATAGCCCACATCCTTCAAAATTAAGCGATATAAATTAGAGGCCCTTCAAGTTTTACACTTTGGTAACGAAGGAGAAATTCTCCCATATAAGAATTTTAAAAAAAAATAATGACTTATGCAGCATATTCATTTAAGTGGTTGTCAAGTATTAGGAATACAAGAGAACAAACCTTTTCTACCTTTCCTATAAAATCAAAATACGGTTAGGCTGCAAATATATAACCGAAACCAACTGCACAAAGATCCCGCTTACCAAGGCGGGATTTTTCATTTAAACAATCACTAAAAATTTGAACGTGTCAAGGAAAAATTTGCTAAATCCGGTAAACCGCAGCATCACCTACCGTCAGATGGTTAGTAAAGACCGAATGTCTATAAGCGCAATAAACCTTCCGCTTATAGGGAAGGTTCCGGGCTAATAAGGATTGGCTACTACTAAAAATTAGTGCAGTAGACATTCAAATATGATTGGATGTTGCTTTATTTCTAAACAGCGAAACTTTCACCGCACCCGCATGTACGGCTTGCATTCGGATTGCTGAAGTAGAACCCTTTGCCATTTAACCCTTCACTGAAGTCCAGGGTAGTGTTAACCAGGTAAAGAAAACTTTTTAAGTCAGTAACCACCTTTAACCCATTATCTTCGAATACCTGGTCCATTGGCTTTGGTTCGTTATCAAAATCAATTTTATAACTTAAACCAGAACATCCGCCACCTACTACCGACACTCTTAAGAAGTATTCCTTTTCTCCCACCGCGGCTTCCTTCATCAGGTGCTTTACTTTTTCCTTCGCCTTGTCACTTACAAATATCATAATATAGCGTCCTCCTCATCGAATTGTTTAGTTAGTTAGCATTACTGCTACTGGTAAAAAATACAGCAATTTGTTTCAATATACAACTGCCGCTTCGAATTCAATTTGTTCCATCCGGTATTTCACACGGTAATCATTGATTGCAGCTTCAATGGCATCTTCCGCTACACAGAACAATGTATTTTAACCTATATATTGAACTGCAACTATTTGTGGATCTCCCCTGATAACATACGATTTAATGAGCAGCCCATTCGATGTTGTTCATATCAATCCCCTCTTTGTACATTTCCCAGAGCGGGCTCATTTCACGCAGTTTTAAAACAGTGCTTGAAACGTTTTCGATCGTGTAGTCAATCTGCTCTTCCGTTGTAAATCGCCCCAGTCCAAACCTTAAGGAAGAGTGTGCCAGATCGTCACCCAGGCCCAGTGCTTTCAACACATATGATGGTTCAAGGGAGGCCGAAGTGCAAGCAGACCCTGAAGATACTGCGATGGTTTTGTTGAATCCCATCATAAGTCCTTCACCTTCTACATATTTAAACGAAATATTAGATACGTGCGGAAGGCGGTGTTCAACGCTGCCGTTTACATAAGCCTCCTCCAGGGTGAGGAGTGATTTCTCCAGTTTATCTCTAAGCACGCGCAACCGGGCGGTTTCAGATTCCATTTCTATCATGCAAAGTTCGCAGGCTTTTCCAAAACCAACTATACCCGGTACATTCAGGGTACCGCTTCGCATTCCCCTTTCGTGTCCGCCACCATCCATCTGGGCTGTCACTTTAACCCGTGGGTTTTTACGGCGTACATACAACGCTCCAACACCTTTAGGTCCATACATTTTATGCGCGGTAAAAGTTAACAAATCAATGCCATCGCTGTGTACATTCACGGGGATCTTTCCAACAGCCTGGGTAGCATCCGTAAAAAACAAAACACCGTGTCTACGTGCAACGGCACTTATTTCTTTTATAGGTTGAATAGTACCTATCTCATTATTGGCATACATGATGGCAATGAGAATGGTAGTTGGTCTGATAGCAGCTTCCAATTCATTCAAATCTATTCTTCCGTCTTCTTTAACTTGCAGGTACGTTACTTCTCCACCGATCTTTTCAATGTGTTTACACGTGTCTAATACGGCTTTGTGTTCGATGTTTGCGGTGATAATGTGATTGCCTTTGCTGGCATACATTTCAAAAACACCTTTGATGCCAAGATTGTCACCTTCTGTTGCACCTGATGTAAAAATGATTTCCTTAGGATCAGCGCCAATTAATCTTGCCACCTGTTCCCTGGCATAATCAACTCCTTCTTCGGCTGCCCAGCCAAAAGAATGATTGCGGCTGGCAGCGTTACCAAAATGTTCAGTAAAAAAGGGAATCATGGCCTCAACAACTCTGGGATCGCAAGGTGTAGTAGCATTGTTATCAAGATATACAGGAAACTTCAACATACTCAAAAAACCATTTCTTTAATAACACAAAATTAGTTTAAATGGTTGACAATTTGGAAGAGGCATTTCTACCTGTTACTGGTATTTCCGGCTGCTAAAGCCCGTTTGCTAACGGGAAAGTGAACCTTATTCATTCTTCCTATCTTTACTTAAATACCTTCCATGATCAAAGTAGAACATATCGGAATTGCCGTAAATAATATCAGCACTTCTCTGCCATTATTTGAAAAACTACTGAATAGCCCGTGTTACAAAACCGAAAAGGTAGATAGCGAGCAGGTGAATACTGCTTTCTTTAAATCCGGTGAAACTAAAATTGAGCTGCTGGAAAGCAGCGTTGAAAATGGAACCATCACACGCTTTATTGAGAATAGAGGCGAGGGAATTCATCATATCGCATTCGAGGTAAGTAATATCCGTGACGAAATGAAAAGATTGCAATCAGAGGGTTTCACACTTATTAGCCAAGCACCTAAAAAAGGAGCGGATAATAAATGGGTGTGTTTTCTTCACCCCAAAGGCACATGTGGGGTATTAATAGAGCTATGCGAGGAGATGAAATGATATCTGAAAAATTCAAAGCCCCCTGATCGCTAAACCAGGGGGCCCCTTGTATTATCCTATGAAGACTACATCCCTCTATTTACAAGCACCGTACCGATTTAGAGGCTTGCCGTAACTAAATCATAAATTATTGGTTATCAAATTATTAAAGTTATCGGTTGCGCAATGATCTACTTTTCGAGACTGTTTACTAGTCGACAAGGTTAAAAAACTTCCCCATTATGGAATCTGTTCCACTTTGTTTCCCCGTCCTGAAATACGTAGTGTTTTTTACTTACGATAACAGAATTAAAAAAACAGTGTTACGTGTAGTACAAGATTTCGTTTGAAGACCTGAATGCTCTTAAAATTGCGAGCCCCCTGTTTTTTACCAGGGGGCCCTTTTGTGTTATCCTATGAAGACTACATTCTTATATTGGCAACCAGCATGCCTTTCTCGCTGAAAAACGCCACTTATTAGAAAATTTAGTATATTAACTTGATTATCAATTATTTGATTAATGTTAGAGAGGAGGTTTTTATTTAATTATTTAGTAAGAATATTGGCAATGATTTCCACTTATGGGAATCAGCCATGTAAAATGAGAAAATTTCCAGAACTGGCTCTAATAAAACATCAACAAGGGGATATTGCTTACGAGCAAAAACTTTTGGTAATTACTCGTTTGGAATGTCGGCTTCCTTTCCCAGGCCGAGTTTATCGACTGCTATCTGAGCGGCAATCTGGCTGGCATCTTTCTTATTGTAAGCCTTGCCCTGGGCAAGTAGCTGACCGTTAACAACGGCTCCAACGGTAAAGAGCCTTCGGCCGCCTTCTATTTTTTCATCCAGGGTCTCAAACTCAAGATTTTTACCGTTTTTATTAGCCCAACCATAAAGTTTGTTTTTGTGGTTGATCTCTAGATTTTCGAGGTCGTCCATAAAAAGATAAGGGAGTACGATTCGCTCCAGCACCCAGCGCCTTGTTTTACGAAATCCTTTATCGAGGTAAATAGCGCCCACTACCGCTTCCAGGGTATTTCCGAAAATCTGGCTCATTTTAAGTGAGCTATCGAACTTATTGAAATTGGTGATTTTCCTCATTCCCATCTTTATAGCAATATCATTCAGGGTAATTCGGTTAACCATCTTACTTCTCATTTCGGTCAGAAAGCCTTCTTCCTTGTAAGGATATTTTTTGAACAGGAAGTCAGCAACGATGGCACTTAAAATAGCGTCGCCCAGGTACTCCAGCCTTTCATTATTTGAAGAAGCGGCATCGCGTACCGACCGATGTGTTAAGGCAGTTTTATATAGGGAAATGGAACCGGGAGTGAAACCCAGTACGTTACGCAGCTGTTTCTGGTAAGAAGGAGCTGTAGCAAAGCCTTTGAATAGTTGTTGAAACAAACCCACAAGGAAAGCTACGTTTTTTTTGGTACAATGGTTTTGCAAGTAGAGAACCCGGTAATTGTAGCAGGTAGCCAAAAGGGAGATTTCTCACAACCTTACACATACTTTTTAACGATTACAGCTGCATTGTGACCACCAAAGCCAAAAGTATTACTAAGTGCAGCACGAACAGGCCTTGATTGTGCTTTATTGAAGGTAAAATTCAGGCGGGAATCAAGTTCGGGATCGTTATTAAAATGATTGATAGTGGGTGGTATGATATCAGTCATCACGGACATGATACAGGCAATGGCTTCTATCGCGCCGGCTGCGCCCAGGCAATGCCCGGTCATTGATTTCGTAGAACTGATATTGAGCCTGTACGCATGCTCAGCAAATACAACCGAGATTGCTTTCACTTCAGCGCCATCTCCGAGCGGGGTGGATGTGCCATGGGTATTAATATAATCAATATCCCAGGGATGGAGACCGGCATCTTCCAATGCCGCCAGCATTACGTTTCGTGCACCCAGTCCGTCAGGATGGGGTGCTGTAATATGATGGGCATCAGCGGAAGCACCACCTCCCGCAATTTCACAATAAATTTTGGCTTTTCTTGCCAAAGCGTGCTGCAGTTCTTCCAGCACAAGTACACCAGCGCCTTCTCCGATTACAAATCCATCCCGGTCCCTGTCATATGGCCGGCTGGCAGTTTTAGGATCATCGTTTCGTTCGCTCAGTGCTTTCATCGCATTGAAACCGCCCACACCTGCTTCGCGGATTACACTTTCGCTGCCTCCACTAATAATGATATCTGATTTTCCAAGTCGTATGGTATTGAATGCGTCTATGATCGCATTGGTAGATGACGCACAGGCACTTACTACTGCATAATTTGGCCCCCGAAATCCGTGACGCATGGAAATCTGGCCGGCGGCAATGTCAAGGATCATTTTGGGAATAAAGAAAGGATTGAACCTGGGGATGCCATCGCC
This sequence comes from Chitinophagaceae bacterium, assembly GCA_037721715.1. Classification (GTDB taxonomy): domain Bacteria; phylum Bacteroidota; class Bacteroidia; order Chitinophagales; family Chitinophagaceae; genus JADCRZ01. The sequence continues at coordinate 17,985 of JBBJOD010000002.1, forward strand.
TTTTGCAAAATTCATTACTTCTTCCTGGAAAGTAATGAGGCCTCCAATTCCACTTGCAAATATTACCCCAACCCGGTCTGGGTTTACATTCTCTGCAGTAATGCCGGCGTCTGAAACAGCCTGGTCGCTGGCTACCAAGGCAGTCTGGCTAAACCGGTCAATTTTACGGGCTTCCTTCCTTTCCATGTAATCGGTGGGCTCGAAATTCTTTAATTCACATGCGAACCTTGTTTTAAATTTTGTAGCATCGAACTGAGTAATAAAATCAGCACCAGAGATTCCATTCACCAAACTGTCCCAAAAATCTTTTAAGTTATTGCCTATCGGTGTTAAAGCTCCAATGCCCGTTACTACTACTCGTTTCAATTCCATATGGCTTGCCGGAATTTAAGATGATAAATCCGCCTTCTGAGCGAGGATGCTGTCGAAAGGCGGATTGAATGATATTGCTTATATACGGTAAGGCCGTTTATTTTGCATGTTCTTCTAAATAAGCTACAGCCTGGCCAACGGTAGTAATGGTTTCAGCCTGTTCGTCAGGGATAGAAATGTTGAATTCCTTTTCAAATTCCATGATTAATTCTACGGTGTCTAAAGAGTCGGCACCTAAATCGTTTGTGAAAGAAGCTTCGCTGGTTACTTCAGCTTCATCAACTCCTAACTTATCAACAATGATCTTTTTAACTCTTGTTGCTATGTCTGACATTTTAGTAAAGTTTAGTTACGGCTGCAAAAATATAATTTTTGAACTAAATGCAATCAGGATCAGGTTTTTATTTTAAAGATATGTATTTCAGTCAAAAACGGGATTTTTTGCGTTCAATCAAACAGTTTAAAGACTATGTTTGAAGTATTATAACGGCTGAAAATAATCCCTTCCCCTATTTAAAAAGTATCTGCTATGGTTCGATGTACGATTGCAAAAACAAATTTTTTCCTTTGTTTTTTCTTTTTTCGTATCCTGAATTATAAACGGTATTTTGTAAATTCGGATTTCTAACATCCTAATAACCCCACTGCATGGCTTTAAAAATTATCGATCATGGTAGCCGCGAATACCAGCAAATGGTAAACCTGCGTAATGATATTCTGCGCAAACCTCTTGGCTTGAAATTTACAGAAGAAGAATTGACAGAGGAGAAAGATGAAATACTTATAGGCGCTTTTGAAGATGATAAAATGCTAGGATGCTGCATGCTGGTCAAGGAAGGTGAGAAACACTGCCGTTTAAGGCAGATGGCAGTACTCAACAATCTCCAGGGGAAAGGAATCGGCCGTGCAATGATGATATTTGCGGAGAACATTGCCCGTGACCGCGGTTACAGAAAAATTACAATGCATGCAAGAAAAACCGCGATCGGTTTTTATGAAAGACTGGGCTATGACGTATCTGGAGAAGAGTTTAAAGAAGTTTCCATTCCCCATTTCGTAATGGAGAAAAATCTATGACATCACGTTGTAGGAAACTTATTTGATAAACCTGATTGATAAGGGATATCTGAACATTTTATTTTCACTGGCTTTAACAGTTGCAACAATCACGCAAATAAAAACACCCAACCCTACCAGCCATAAAAGAAGAATACCCACCACGGTAATAGTCAGCAGAATGCTCACGAGTATAGCAGTTATTTGAAAGTTAAGCGCTTCTTTGGCATGTTGTGCCACATACTTCGATTCATCTTTCTTGATCAGGTAAATGATCAATGGGGAGAGAATGGATGATACAAATGTTAGCAAATGAGCAAGTATAGCCATAGTTCTTTCGTCGCTGCTTGGCATATAAACATGTTCATCACTGCTAATATAATTCTGGTTGGTTTGCTGTTCCATAACGAAGTGTTTCGGACAATATAAAACAATTTGCTTTTATTTCATAATGCGGTGAGGCAAGCAGTTAGCAGTCGGATATCGGGTATAGACCTATCACTCATAATTCATAACTCCATTCACCATTCCCCATTCACCATTCACCTCCTCACCCCACCACTTCCGGTTGCAATTTTACCATCCGGTGCATTTGTTGTAGAAACAGGTGCAGCTTTTTCATCGTATTCATTTCATCAACTACCAGGAAAAAGTTTTTTCCCGACTGTTTCAGCCTTGCTTTATTGGTCTGGGTTTGGATGTACTTCAGGATAGAATGAAAAATTTCAGATTCAAAATAAGGAGAATCGGTTTTATTGATAAAATAACAGCGCACAACATCATTTTTTAAAATCATTTTTTCAAATCCCAGTTCTACAGCCAGTTTCCTGCAGCGTACCGTTACGAACAGGTCTTCCACCTGTGGAGGTACAGGACCAAAGCGATCAAGCATTTCCTTATGAAAGCTCTGCAACTGTTCTTCGTTTTCACAATTGTCAAGCCTGGTATACAAAGACAACCTTTCAGCTATACTTTCTACATACTTATCGGGAATGAGTATTTCCAAATCTGTATCGATGGTACAGTCCTGTACAAAGTCTTCCTGCTGGTCAATTTCTTCTTTAAAAAGGTTTCTGAATTCTGTTCGCTTTAATTCTTTAATCGCCTCATCGAGGATCTTCTGGTACATCTCAAACCCGATCTCTGCCATGAAGCCACTTTGCTCTCCTCCCAGCATATTACCAGCTCCTCTTATGTCGAGATCTCTCATCGCTATCTGGAAACCGCTGCCCAGTTCACTATGTTGTTCAAGTGTTTGCAGTCTTTTTCTAGAATCGTTGGGTAGTGTACTCACCGGTGGTGCCAGTAAATAACAGAATGCCTTTTTATTACTGCGTCCTACACGGCCCCTTAACTGGTGAAGATCACTTAAGCCAAACTGGTGGGCATTGTTAACAATGATCGTATTGACGTTGGGAATGTCTACACCACTTTCTACAATGTTGGTACAAACCAGCACATCGTATTTCTTATCGATAAAATCAAGGATGCGTTCCTCCAGTTCGTGGCCCTCTAACTGTCCATGAGCATACCCAATACTCAGGTCCGGACACAATCCCTGGATGATTCCGGCCATTTCCGCCAGACCCATCACCCGGTTATGGATGAAGAATACCTGTCCGCCACGTTCTGTTTCATAATAAATGGAGTCGCGGATCATGTCTTCGTTAAATACCAGCACCTCCGTTTGAATGGGCTGCCTGTTTGGAGGAGGCGTATTGATGATACTAAGATCTCGTGCACCCATTAGCGAGAATTGCAGCGTACGTGGTATCGGTGTAGCAGTAAGCGTTAAACAATCAACATTTGTACGGATGGTTTTAAGTTTCTCTTTTGCCGCCACTCCAAACTTCTGCTCTTCATCTATCACCATCAATCCGAGGTTCTTAAATTTCACTTCTTTAGCCAACAATGAGTGGGTGCCTATAATAATATCTATTTTACCTTCTTCCAGCCTCTTTAATGTATCTTTTTTTTCTTTGGCCGATTTAAAACGATTGACATAATCTACGATTACAGGAAAATCTTTCAACCGGTCGGTAAACGTTTTATAATGTTGAAATGCCAGGATGGTAGTAGGAACCAGCACTGCAGCCTGCTTGCTGTCGCAACAGCTTTTGAATGCGGCACGAATGGCTACTTCTGTTTTACCGAATCCTACATCACCACAAACCAGGCGATCCATGGGCGATGCGGATTCCATGTCTTTTTTTACATCTGCGGTAGCCCTGCTTTGGTCTGGTGTGTCTTCATATATAAAGGAAGCTTCCAGCTCCGTCTGCATGTAATTATCGGGTGAATGCGCGAACCCATGCTCTGCCTTGCGTTGTGCATATAACCTGATAAGATCAAAAGCGATTTCCTTAACTTTAGTTTTCGTTTTTTCCTTCAACCGCTGCCACGCATCGCTACCGATTTTATTGATTTTGGGAACAGTTCCTTCCTTGCCTGTAAACTTCGAAATTTTATGAAGCGAATTGATGTTAACGTAGAGAATGTCGTTGTCTTTGTATATTATTCTCACTGCTTCCTGCAACCGGCCATTCGCTTCTATTTTTTGTAAACCGCTGTATACGCCTAATCCATGATCTATATGGGTTACATAATCGCCCGGCTGCAGGTCACGCAGGGTGCGAAGTGTGATAGCTTTACTTTTGTTATAGGCCTGCTTAACTTTGTATTTATGGTAACGCTGAAATATCTGGTGATCTGTATAACAAACTACCTTAAGGTCGTTGTCTATGAAGCCCTCATGAATGGAAGTGGGAACGGGGATAAACTGTATATCAGCTTTAAGGTCTGTGAATATACTGTGTAACCTCTCTAGCTGTTTAGGATTGTCTGCAAAAATAAATAGCTTGTATTTTTTAAGCTCCCAGCTTTTCAGGTCTTTTATAAGCAAGTCGAACTGGCGGTTGAATGAAGGTTGTTCACGCGTATCAAAAGTTATCACCTGTGATTTCACCACCGCATTTTCCTGGTTTGGCGCAGGTAATGAGGCCTTTGCACCATTTGTGAAATAAGAATTGAATCCAAATTCAATGATATGCCTGCCCAAAAAGCTTTTTTCTATAATGGCAGCGCTAACGAAATCATCAGGGCTTACTTCGGTTTTTTCCAGCTTGTCTTCCTCTATATCTGCCTGTGTGTGAGAATTGTTCGACTGCATTCCCATAAACAACTGTAGCTCTTCCTCCTGCACCAACAGCTTTTCTTTCACAATCTCCCAGTCTTGCAACCATACAACAGTATTTTCGGGTAAGAAATCAGGCAATGAAATCTTTTCCGCATTGCTGAATTGTGTTTCAACATTGGGTATGATGGTCACCTGCAACAATTTGCGCTCGCTAAGCTGGGTCTCCGGGTTGAATGTCCGGATTGAATCTACCTCATTTCCAAACAGTTCTATCCTGTAAGGCATTTCATTTCCGAACGAATAAATATCCAATATTCCACCACGCAGGGCGAACTGCCCGGGCTGATAAACAAAATCCGTCCGGTCAAAACTGTAGGTAACCAATTTTTCCATCAACCCGTTTACATCGAGGGTATCACCGCTTTTTATTCTTATGATAGTCGCAGAGAGTGTTTTAGGTATCACCACTTTTTCTGAAAGTGCTTCAGGGTAGGTTACAACGATCTTCCTGTTGCCGCCGGCAGCTATTTTCATCAGCGCTTCCGTTCGCAACATCACATGGCTGCTGTTTAACAACCGGAAATTTTTCCGGTTTTTGAACGAATAAGGAAAATAAAAAAGGTCGAGGGCATGGGTGAGGTTCTCGAGCGTATTATGAAAATAAGCCGCTTCTTCCGCGTCGTTTAATACGATCAGGTGATTTAATTCGTTACAGGAAGGATGGTTGAAAACTGCATTGATTATAAACTGTGAAGCACTTCCCTGCAGGTTTTTCAGGTATATTTTTTCCGGATGGGAAAAAGAAAGTATGTCCGCCAATTGAAATAGGCGGGGGGAATTAACAAATGACCCGGATAGCTCCTCATAATTCATTCAGCCTGCAAAGATAAGTTATAGTAGATAGAAAGTAAACCTTGCTGTCTTTTTTTTGTAAATTGCTTCTTTCTAAACACCCCCCAAATGAAATACCTTACTAATTGCTTTCGATTGCTATTGATTGTTCCTTTTTTGACCCTGTTCTTTTTTAAACGCGGTTACCATGAACCACCTCAAGACCTGACCGCAAATTTCGTTAAAAACAATCTTATCAACGGCCAACAAACTGCAGAAGAAGAAGAAACTGAGGAAACCCGGTCGGACGCCTTTTCACGCAAACGCATACAACATGAACTCGACATGTTACGTAACCCTGTCACCGGAACCATTCCAGCCAATGTTCACGAGATGGAGCTAAAGGTTGCCAGCTCCATACCTTCGAAAATACGCAGTGCAGATTTGAGTCATTTAAGAATATTTGGTGCTGAGGAACTACAAAACTTGAATCCCTATCAGTCTATTGGTCCTAACAACATCGGGGGAAGAAGTCGTACGCTGGCTTTTGACCGGCGTAATGTGGCAATTATGCTCACAGGCGGCGTAACAGGTGGCATTTTTAGAAGTAGCGACGCAGGAGTGAACTGGACATTTGTTTCACCTGAAAATGAAATTCGCAGTGTTACTTCAATCGTGCAGGACCCAATTAACGCAAATTCCTGGTACTGCGGAACTGGTGAAGCTTACACGCCAAACAGCCAGCAGGAAATAGCAAGGCCGGGCACGGTAGGCCATGGCATTTTCAAAAGTACTGATAACGGCATCTCCTGGGCAAAACTAACAGCAACTGCAGACAACGACCCCAATAATTTTAATGGTTTTTTTGACCTGGTTCACCGGATGGCGGTAAGCCCGACTAACAGCAATGTATTTGCTGCTATTCATAACCGCATCGTACGTTCAAGAGATGGTGGAATGAGCTGGCAAACGGTATTAGTAAGCGGTGCCGCCAATAATTCTCTAACGGGCATGACGGAAGTACTTATAAACCCGAATGGATCCAAAATTTTTGCCGCTTTCAGCGGTGCTAATGCCGACAGGGGAGTTGCAGGTGTATGGGAATCGGCTACAGGAGATTCAGCGAGCTGGAGGCGCATAGCCGGTGGCCTGCCCGGTCAACCTGATTCTATTGCAGGCTGGCTGCCTCATACCAAGTACGAGCGGATTGTTTTAGGCCTTTCGCCGCAGAACAAATTATACGTGTTGTATAAGAACGACAAAGATGCAAGCGGCACCAATCCGCTTCCGGAAGCAGACCTTTTTCAATGCGATATTTCTACTAACAACCCGGCAACCTATGCGTGGGCTAACCTGAACGCCTATGTACCGAACGAACCCGGCGGAAAAATAGCCGGTATTAATCCGTATACAACTCAGTTCAGCGGCTTCAATATGTCTATCGCTGTTAAACCAGATAATGAAAACATCCTTTTTATAGGCGGCACTAGTCTTTGGCGGGTAGACCTTGCACAAACCAATCCGGCCAGCAAATTCCGGAGGGCCGGCGGATATGCACGCGGATTCATACCAAATAATTTCATCTATCCGAACCATCACCCGGACATACACGGAATTTATTTTTCACCCACCAACAGCAATTCGATGTTTACAGCCAGTGATGGGGGAATCCACAGAACTAGTAACGCCAGCTTGCTGGAAGACACGATCCGCTGGACATCACTCAACAATGGATTACAAACCTTACAGTATGAGTTCATCAATATCTTTCCTGAAACTAGTTTCGATTTCATAATAGGCGGTGCACAGGACAATGGAACACTCGCCAACCTTAACGCCCCTACTTTTCTCGATCATGCACAACTGGGTGGAGGCGACGGGGCGTCCGCAGCCATGTCTGGTTTTTATAAAACAGGCAATACCTGGAAGCAATACTGGTATTTTTCAGTCATTAACGGGTATATCAGCAGAAGCGATTTTACCTGGTTATTCGATCCTGCTACAAATAATATCAACCTTACCTCGAATACTTTTACTGATATTAGTCCGACAGGAATGGATACATCCGGGCAATACCTCACGCTGTTTATTAATGATATGGATTCAACGGACCATATTTACTATAACAATCGCAACAAGGTTTTCAGAACAACACGTGCATCCACGGTAACACCCACCACCTGGACCGAATTAACCGGTATAGCCGCTACGGTACCGGCTGCAGATGACCTTACCGCTATGGCTGTTTCGAAAAAGACCAGGGGCAATAAATTCTTATTTTTTGCTACGGATGCTGGTAAAGTTTACCGGCTAAACAATCCGCACAATACTGCGGCCAATACAACTCCCACGACTATTACACCTCCAACAATGACCGCCAACAGTTATGTGTCAGGAATTGGAGTTAACCCCCGTAATCCTGATACAGTTATGGTTGTTGTGTCGAATTATGATGCAGCTAGCGGCACCGTCAATAACGTCTTCTGGTCTGGCAACGCCACAACGGCCGCACCAACATGGCAGGTAATAGAGGGCGCCCTGGGGCCCTTGTCTGCTCAAAGCTGTGCCATAGTTATCAAGACCAGCGGCGTAGAATATTATGTTGGAACCTCCGTTGGCCTGTACAGTGCCACAACGATCACCGGCAACACGACCGCCTGGGTAAACGAAGGTAACGGCATGATGAAACGTGCCATTGTAAGATCGCTGGTTAACAGGCAACTGGATAATACGCTGGTAGTAGGTACACATGGCAATGGCGCTTTCCTGTCTAAGATCGGAAGTGCAGTTGTTTTACCTCCTGATTTAACTACGGGTGTAGATGTGGTTCGCAATGACCGGAACTTTATCAGAACAGTATTCCCAACACTGGCCACTAATAACATCAATTTCAAAACGGGTAGTCTTGTGGGTATTACAGGCATCAATTGCAGGGTAATGGCTGTAACTGGGCAATTGCTTTATGAAACGAATGTATCTTATACTGACGGCACTATTCCGCTAAATCAATTGCCTTCCGGCAGTTATGTATTGGTAATCACCAGCAGTAACAATAAATACCAGAGCGTCACCAGGTTCAATAAAAACTAAGGGAAAGTGGTGATGGATGTGTTTTATCAGACACCTGTCACCACTTTTTTATAAACGCATGACCAGTATGTTTGCCAGAACCTTTTTTTTATCCACCCTTTCGGTGGTGATCTTTTCAAGTCAATCAGTTTATTCACAGTTCTGTTTTCCTGCAAAAAAATTGTATGCATATTCTCAACCGGTCACCAGGGGTATCGAGAGCAGGGACGATTTAAAACCAAAGCCGGCTGGCAATTTTTACTTATATATTGAAAGCAAAAGATCCGGAATCACCCTTGGCAATTTATGGATTATGGGAGAGGGGTACAACGGTCAGTTAAAAGAAGTAACAAGTCCCGTAATTCTCGAAGGCACCGTAAGTAATAGTATACTGATGAAAGGCGATGCACCGGTTGAATTGGTGCCTATCACTAACAAGAAAGTTTACCAGGTTGTTTTAATAGCCCGGGAACAAGGAAAGCCGGCAGCTCCTTTACCTGTAAAATATTCCGCCAAAGCAGTTGTTATGGAATTGCATTACAAAAATCGTAAGAAGATCGTCACTGCCTATGAGATGAAGCCGCTGAAGTTGGAGGCGAGGTATTGAGGAACTGGCTGTCGGTTATCAGGTATTGGTATCAGGCATCAAGTAACAGCTTAATTTTTTACTGCATTTCGTAGTCAAATAGAATTTATGGTTTGTTAAGCTACTTGCAAGCCTGCTTATTTTATGTTATAACCGCTTTGACAGTTAAACATGATATTGAAACTTTCGGTTTAGCTGATAGCTATGGCGAATAGCTGAAACTCGATACCCGCACCCGATACCCGGTACCCGGTTCCCAAAATTTACTATCTTACCGCAAATTGCTAACCTCGTAAAATCCATATATGTTACAGCCCTGGCGAAACGGTACCGTAATACGCATTGAAAATGAAACTGACAGTACCCGCCGGTTCTGGATACAGGTTGATGAGTTGGATAATTTTAATTTTATACCTGGTCAGTTTGTCACATTAGATCTCCCGATACATGAAAAGATGAATAAGCGCTGGAGGAGTTATTCCATAGCTTCCTGGCCGGATGGTACAAATGTGTTTGAATTGGTGATTGTCTTGCTCGAGGATGGCTTAGGAACCAATTATCTTTTCAATAAAATTACAGTGGGTTCATCAATCACCTTGCGAGGGCCGCAGGGAGTTTTCGTATTACCGGCACCGCTGGAGAAGGATATCTACCTCATTTGTACAGGTACCGGAATCGCGCCGTTTCGTTCCATGGCCCATTTCATTTACCTGAACAACGTGGTTCATAAAAATATCTACCTGATTTTTGGCTGCAGAAAAATGGCGGATTGCCTGTATAGAACGGAATTAAACGACCTGAGTGATAAGATATCATCTTTCCACTATATACCCACATTTTCAAGGGAAGAACCGGGAAATTACCGGACTGGATATGTACATGCCGCTTATGAAGAAATTTGCCGCAGTAAGATTAAGCCTTTAGAAGACGGATCGGCTGGAAGTATTACTCCAGCCCTTTTCTACCTGTGTGGATGGAAAAATATGATAGATGAGGCCAAACAACGTATTCTCGCCCTGGGTTATGAACGTAAAAGTATCCACCAGGAGCTTTATGGGTAATCAAGCAGGAGACTGAAAACTACTTGCCCATTTTTTTTACAGGTGCAATTTCTTTCGAATCCTGCTTATCGTCTGAAGGTAATTCTTTCATGGCAACCACTCTTGTTTTATAGGTAGACGCATCTTCACTTTTTACGGCTACCAGTTCCTGTTGGAGATGTAGAATTTCAGCATGGTTGTTAAGCATTTCGTTCTCTAACGACAACATTCGTTTCTTACATTTTTTTATCTGGCGGCTTCTAAAAAGGTATCCAAGTAATGCGAAAAAAAACGCAATAACTGGCAGCCATGTCACATTTATAGACATTGAAAGCATATCGTTGTTTTATAACTACTACTATTACTTCGAAAATCACTTTGAATATTCGCATAGAACATTACAAAGCATTACGATTACTATACAATTTACGTACCGCTGTTAAAGAATTTCCGTTTCCAGGGTTTGTCGAACCAGCTTCAGTGGCATTCTTTCCTGTTTCATACTATCCCTATACCGGATAGTTACCGTATTATCTTCCTTGGTTTGGTGATCAATGGTTACACAGAAAGGGGTTCCTACAGCATCCATCCGTCGGTATCGCTTACCAATTGCATCTTTTTCCTCATAGAAACACGGGAAAGAAACTTTACATTCATTCATCAGCTCCCTTGCTATTTCGGGTAACCCGTCTTTCTTAACCAGCGGGAATATTGCCAGCTTCAAAGGTGCCAGCTTAGGCGGAAACCTCAATACCACCCTGCTGTCTTTCTTGTCTGGTGTGCTTAAGTCTTCGTCTGCATACGCCTCACTCAGCACCATCATCACCGTTCTATCCAGGCCAATTGAAGTCTCAATTACATAAGGAATGTAATTCTGGTTAATTTCCGTATCGAAGTACTGCATTTTCTTTTTACTGAACTGCTGGTGATTTTTCAGGTCAAAGTCAGTTCTGGAATGAATGCCTTCCACTTCTTTGAAGCCGATTGGGAAATCGTACTCGATGTCGCATGCGGCATCTGCATAATGAGCCAGCTTCACATGATCGTGGAAGCGGTATTTTTCTTTTGGGATACCAAGGCTCAAATGCCATTTCATTCTTTCTTCTTTCCAGTATTCATACCACTCTTTCTGCGTACCTGGTCGAATAAAGTATTGCATTTCCATTTGTTCAAATTCGCGCATGCGAAAAATGAACTGGCGGGCAACAATTTCATTTCTAAATGCCTTTCCTACCTGGGCAATTCCAAACGGAATCTTCATCCTGCCAGATTTCTGCACATTCAGGAAGTTTACAAAAATTCCCTGGGCTGTTTCAGGCCTTAGATAAATCTCATTGGCTTCTTCTTCACCGCTTACGCTGCCAATCTGCGTTGAAAACATCAGGTTAAACTGCCTGATTTCTGTCCAGTTGTTAGTGCCGCCTACAGAACACTTCATCGAATATTTTTCAATGAGCTGTTTTAAAGCTTCGTAACTGTTAGAAGCAAGCAGGCGATCCATTTCTGCCAACAAAAGAGCTGCCTCCTCTTTTCTACCATTTGCTTCCATAGCATCGGCATGAGCCTCAACAAGATGGTCTACCCTGTACCGTTTTTTGCTATCCTTGTTATCAATCATCGGATCGCTGAAATTATCTACATGGCCACTTGCCTTCCAGGTGGTAGGATGCATAAATATTGCGGCATCGATTCCAACAATGTTTTCATTTAACTGGGTCATGCATCGCCACCAATGATCCCGGATGTTCTTTTTCAATTCACTTCCATACTGTCCATAGTCATAAACGGCACTAAGGCCGTCGTAGATTTCGCTGGAGGGAAAAATAAAACCGTATTCTTTACAATGAGAGATGATTGCCTGAAACCGGTTAGAGTCATTTGCCATAGGTTTGCAAAAGTAGCAAAGTCAATTGGCATTTCAGCGAACACCTTGTGCCTGCCTTACGCAGAAGGAATGTAACCGCGGAGGCGCAAAGGAAGGAACGCGAAGACGGCTGAGAATGAACTCGGAGAACTGGCGCAAGTGTTCCAACGGGTTCATCTCGGGTATGTTTAATTATAATGAATGACAGTTAGACCTTGTGCCTGAACGGAACCATTTACTGTAATCGGCACAAGTTGTTCGCCGAAGGACGTTTAACAGATATTCACGATAATGGAATATCTTGTTTAGTGGCCCGGCGAAACACTTGCGCCAGTAGTGAAGACAAAATTACCACTGACAGTGCCATGGCTAAACAAGATCGACATCCGTTGAAGAATCGCCGTACGCCTTCTTTCGGTAATAAAAAAGTGAATGAAATAGTGCCTAAAATGTTTGATTTTTATGGCAGTACCTTGCGCCTGCCTTACGCAGAAGGAATGTAACCTCAGGAGGACGCAAAGGAAGAACCGCAGAGGCCGCTGAGAATAAATTCGGGGAACTGGCGCAAGTGTTCCAACGGGTTCATCTCGGGTATGTTTAATTATAATGAATGACAGTTGGACAACTTGTGCCTGCCTTACGGAGAAGGAATGTAACCGCGGAGGACGCAAAGGAAGGAACGGTTTAGCTGGGAATGTTTAATTATCAGGAATACTCGTCAAACACCGTGTGCCTGATCGATCGATTGTCTATCTCAGCTTTTCATTTTCGATGTGCCGCGCCGCATCTCTTGCATTCTTTTTGTCGAAATTCTTCTGAAGTGCCTCAGTAAGATCGGTACCCGTTTGATTCGCGAGGCAAATCAGCACCCATAAAATGTCCGCCATTTCATCTGAAAGGTTGCTTTTGTCTGTTTCCTTGAAAGACTGTTCACCATACTGCCTTACCATGATCCTGGAAAGCTCGCCCACTTCCTCCATCAAAATACCCAGGTTTGTCAGCTCATTGAAATATCGTACGCCAACGGTTTTGATCCATTCATCCACATCCAGCTGTGCTTGTTGCAAAGTCATTATTTAACAGGTTTATTCTTTGTTACTGGTATCTATGATAATGGTCACCGGGCCATCATTTAAAAGGGCCACTTTCATATCAGCCTGGAACTCACCGGTGCC
>JBBJOD010000003.1:0-30989 GCA_037721715.1 Chitinophagaceae bacterium
CATACATTTCACGCCAGTCTTTGTAATATTTTGCTTTAGGAAATGCTTTTACTGTTTCAGCGGCCCTACGATCGTCTACGTCGCACAAATAGGCAATTTCAGCTTTGCCGCTTTTATAAAAATTAGCGATGTCAGACTGCCCTTTGCCGCCTGCTCCTACACCTGCAATCAGGAGCTTGTCGCTGGGCGCAGTGAAGCCCTTGCCTCCTAATACATGCCGTGGTAAAATGGTAAAGCCGGCAGCAGCGATAGCCCCGCTTTTAATAAAATTGCGCCGGGAATTATTTTTATTATTTTCCATATGTAATCGTTTATTCGCCTTCAATTTAACGCATTTCTTCGAATGAAAAGGGGTATTTGTTCGGTGGCGGGTGAAGTTTTATTATAGTAGCGTATTTTCTACCGCGAATGACAGTCCAGGCGCAAGTGTTCCAACGGCTATATTGATGTAGGATCAAGTTAAAGCAATGTCCTTTGTACCTTGTGCCTTTTGCAGACTAAAAAGAAGGAAACGCAAAGTCCGCCAAGGAGGAATCGCAGAGGATGCGGAGGGGGAAATTTTTTCAGCGTTAGAATTGGCGCAAGGGTTACAACAGGCATTTTTAAAAATATTGCTGCCAGGCTTGATTTCTCATGCGGGCACAAGTTGTCCAACGGGCATTACCTTATTATTCAATTATTCATCAATAATGCCCGTTGGAACACTTGCGCCAGGAGCGGTTTCTCCTTTGCGCGCTTTGCGTTTAATATCACTTTTGTGAATTCCCAATAAAATCCTCCGCCTTATAACAATTTATCGGGGGTGATCGGTAATTGCCGGATCCTTTTGCCGGTGGCATTGAAAATGGCATTGGCCACCGCAGCAGCAACCCCAACAATGGAAACTTCCCCAATGCCTTTTACACCTAATTTATTGGGCACTTTATCTTCTTCATCGATGAAAATCGTTTCAATGTCGCCAATATCCAGGTTAGAGGGCACATGGTAATCGGCGAGTGAGCGGGTAACGAAATTCCCCCAACGGGCATCAATAATTGATTCTTCTGTTAAAGCCATACCAATGCCCCACACAATACCGCCAATGATCTGCGAGCGGGCCGTTTTGGGGTTCAAAATTTTACCCGCGCCCGTTACTGACACAAAGCGCGGAATCTTAACCATGCCCGTCGATTTATTTACCCAGACTTCCGCGAAATTCGCATTAAAACTATGCGACGAATATTTGTCAGCGTCAGCAGGTGGCTTAGCATCTACCCTGGTCTGAAATTCAGTGATTTTTTCGCTTATCATTAATTGCGCGGCAGTCGGGCGTACGAAAAATTGTTTGCCCGACCTGGCAAGCAGTTCATCGGTGATTTTCAGGCATCCGTCATTGACAGCATTCGCAAAACTGGAGGCACCGACCGAGCCGACCGAACCGGCAGCGGGCGGCAGTGCCGAATCGCCTATTACAATGTTTATTTTATCAACAGGCAAGCCCAGTTCATCAGCGGCTGTCTGCGCCAGGATGGTATGAGTTCCGGTTCCAAGGTCAGAAGCAGCCATCTCAATAACAGCACTCACCTCATTGCCCTTCCTGAATAATTTTACCAGCGCCGAGCTGTCTCTTTGCCGGGCTGGGTAAGTTCCTGCAGCTACGCCGTAACCAACCAAGAAGTTTCCATTTGTTGTTTGTCCCGGCTCCGATTTGCGTCGTTCCCATCCGAATGCCTTTGCACCTTCTTTCAGGCACTGAACAGTAGTTCGAGACGACCAGGGTTTGCCGTTTGAAGGATCTTTATCAGGTTCGTTCTTCAGGCGAAACTCGATAGGGTCTATCCTGAGTTGGAAAGCAAGTTCGTCAATGGCCGATTCAAGCGCGAAGCTGCCGGTTGATTTGCCTGGCCCACGTGTATAAGTAGGAAGGATGATATTTAAGGGCACCACCCGGTATGATATCAAAGAATTAGGCACTTCATACATCAGTTTCGAACAATCGCCGCAAGGCTCTACAAATTCACTGTCGATAGCGCTGTGCGTAGTGGTTTCATGTGCCAATACCGTTAGTTTACCTTCTTTGGTAGCTGCCAACCGGAGCTTCTGAAGATTTCTTTGACGTAACCCGACAGAAGTAAACATTTGCTGGCGGGTAAGCGCCAATTTTACCGGGCGATTAACCATTTTTGCAGCTACTGCAGTAAGCACCATGTTGGCCCATTGGCCGCCTTTTGAACCAAAGCCTCCGCCAATATGCGGGGTAACAATTCGCACGTCTTCAGGTTTCATATTCAACGTTGCAGCTGCTGATGTTTGGGCGCCGTTTACAATCTGCGAACCGTTATAAAGCGTTAGTTTTTCACCTTCCCACACAGCGATCGTTGCATGTGGCTCCATGGGGTGATGATGCTCAATCGGGGTGTCATATAACACATCAATCTTACTTTCAGCAGCAAGAAAAGCCGTTTCAACATCTCCGCGTTTCGCATCAGCCAGGTCCTTGGACTTTGGCGTAACCGCTTCTTTTTCCAGTTTTTCAAAGTGGACCCGCGTTTCGGTTTTTTTATATTTTACATGAACCAGCAAAGCAGCATGTCGCGCCTGCTCAAAAGTTTCAGCTACCACAACGCCAATATGCTGACCGTAAAATTTTATTTCCGCGCCTTGCAAAAGGGCCCCGCCATGGATACCTCCTGCGGTATTCAGGGGCAGCACATTTTTATGTGTGATAACTGCCAGTACACCGGCCGCTTTTTCAGCTTCGGTGGTATCCATATCTTCAATAACGCCAGCGGCAATAGTACTTTTGAAAATAACTCCGTATGCCACATTCCGAACGGGGTAGTCGGTGGAATAAGTGGCGGTTCCGGTTACTTTCAGCAACCCGTCGATGCGGTTGATTCCCTGCCCAATGCTTTTTATTTCGTTCATGGTATCTGATATTATGATATTGCTTTTCCGACAGTAAGCGCCTGCTTCAACGCCTGGGTAATGGCTTTTCTACCCATTTCTATTTTGAATTGATTGTGTGCAAGCGGCTTTGCCCCGCTCATTGCCAGCTCCGCTGCCTGCCTGAAATTTTGCGCTGTAGTATCTTTGCCAGCCAGGAAGTTCTCCGCTTCAGTAGCGCGCCAGGGTTTATGGGCAACACCGCCGAGTGCTATCCGGGCTTTCGTAATCCGGCTGCCTGATGTTTCTAAAGCAGCAGCCACCGAAACAAGGGCGAATGCATAGCTGGCGCGGTCTCTCACCTTTAAGTAATATGATGTAGCGGCAAAATTGTTCGTGGGTATATCGATAGCAATAATTATTTCTCCGGGTTTCAGACTGTTATCAATGTGAGGCGTATCACCAGGTAACAGGTGATAATCGGGAAAAGCAATACTGCGTGACTTACCATCAGCTCCCTGCACTTTTACCACTGCGTCGTGGGCAGCAAGCGCAACACACATATCAGAGGGATGCGTAGCCACGCAGCTGGCAGACCAGCCAAAAATGGCGTGCATACGGTTTACTCCATCAAGTGCCCCGCAACCTGTTCCGGGTTCGCGCTTGTTGCAAGGCATCGCAGTATCGTAAAAATAAGGGCAGCGGGTTCTTTGGTTGAGGTTGCCACCATTGGTTGCCATGTTCCTTATCTGAACAGATGCTCCCGCTAAAATAGCCTGTGTCAGCAGCGGGAAGTCTTTGCGTACCAGCGGGTGATTGGCGGTATCGGTATTTTTTGACAATGCTCCTATCGTTAGGCCACCCTTCAATGCACCATCCGCAATCGTTCTGACTTCCGCTAGTTTAAAATGAGTGATGTCTATCAATTCATTGGGACGCTCAACATCTTCTTTCATCAAGTCAAGAATATTGGTGCCACCGGCCAACAATTTAGCCTTTGGGTTTGCAAGCAACATTTTGGATGCGGAGCCTGCGTTGTTCGTTTTTGAAAACTTGAACGGTCTCATCGGTAATCGGTTTAAATTTGGTCGCTGCCCTGTACACCGGACTAGCTGAACTGATCTACAAATTTCCAGTGTTGCGCCACATCTTTCCCTAGGTGTACTTCACGGATGGCTGCAACAATATTGGCATAAGCACCGCAGCGACAAATATTACCCGACATTCGCTCGCGTATTTCGTGGTCTGAAAGTTGGAGCGATCCTGCCTTGGAACGAACATCAGGTGTTACATAACTTGCATCGCCGTTCTTTG
This sequence comes from Chitinophagaceae bacterium, assembly GCA_037721715.1. Taxonomy (GTDB): domain Bacteria; phylum Bacteroidota; class Bacteroidia; order Chitinophagales; family Chitinophagaceae; genus JADCRZ01. Next base: position 4,180 of record JBBJOD010000003.1, read on the forward strand.
CCTCCTGCAGTAAAGCAACTGTTGAACATATCTGGCCGGGGGTACAGAAACCGCATTGAAAACCATCATGCTTGAGGAAGGCTGCCTGCACAGGATGAAGTTCGCCAGCTTTAGCAAGGCCTTCAATTGTTCTTACTGATTTACCCTGGCAACTAGCCGCCAGTGTTAGACATGACAGCACGCGACGCCCGTCAACAATTACAGTGCACGCGCCGCACTGGCCATGGTCACAGCCTTTTTTTGAACCGGTTAAGTGCAGCCTTTCGCGCAGGGTATCAAGCAAACTCATCCTCGAATCTACAGTAAGTGTTTTATCCGCACCGTTTACTTTACAAGTGATTTTTACACCGTTTTCAAGGTTAGCAGCCTCCCCTTCGGTTAACGCCGCCTCATTGAAAGAGTGAGCAAAAAGCGATTGCCCAGCAAGAACCTGCATAGCAAGCATTCCGCCGCCAGCAGCAAGAACCTGCTTTAAAAAAAGACGCCGCTCCGATCCAAACTCCGAAAGGTCGTTTTCCTCCCCATCAACAAATTCTTCCAACATCTTCTTTTCATCTTCTGTAAGATCAAGGTCATGCATGTCATCTGTCATAACAAAGCGTTTTATAACTTTAAAGGCCTGGTTCTATTACCCGGTTTTCTAAAAATCAGGAACAACAAACCCCCTGAGAAGGTTCGATAATGTTTGGGTGAATCATGATCAACCTAAAGATATCATACATCCCCTATTATAGTACGGCTATTCTGGGCACAGCCATAGAGCAAAAAGCATTTTCTTTGCAAATTATGGACAAAAAGAAACGTTCACTACTAATATTTATTTTGGGTTTACTCTGTGCAATAGGACCGTTCTCTATTGACATGTATTTACCCGGTTTCCCTGCCATTGCTGCCAACCTTCATACTACCGTGGATTATGTCGCCTATTCTTTATCGAGTTTTTTTATTGGCATCTGCACCGGGCAACTGATTTGCGGCCCTTTGCTGGATCGCTTTGGCAGGAAGAAGCCCCTTTGTATTGGACTAGTGCTTTATATCATGGCTTCTATAGGATGTTCGCTTTCAAAATCGGTAGAAGCTTTAATAGCGTTCCGCTTTCTGCAGGCACTGGGTGGATGTGTTGGCATGGTGGCTCCCAATGCTATTGTAAGAGATGTTTTTCCTGTTGAAGAAAACGCCAAAGTGTTTTCGTTACTTATTCTTATACTTGGTGTATCACCCATCCTGGCCCCAACTGTTGGCAGCTACGTTATCGCAGCATTTAGCTGGCCGGTTGTATTCATTATACTTGCGGCAGTAACAGCGCTGATCTTACTGGCTGTAGTTTTTTGGTTGCCTGAGAGCAAAGGGCCTGATCCAACATTTTCACTAAAGCCAGGCCCCATTTTACTGGGATATGCCAATGTAGTAAGACAACCGCAATTTGCTACGTATGCGTTTGCAGGCGCCACCGCTTCAGCGGGCCTTTTCGCCTACCTGGCGGGATCGCCTTATGTTTTCATGGAAATGTATGGTGTATCGGAAAAGCAATACGGTCTTATTTTTTCGGCAATTGCGGCAGGCTTAATTACCAGTAGTCAGCTGAACAACCTTCTTCTAAGGAAATATGACAGCGCTCAAATTATCAGGGTGGTGCTGTTCTCACAATCTGTTATAGGCTTGCTTATGGTGGCCGGCACCTCACTCGGAATTATAAATCTGTACAGCACGATCTGCCTCCTATTTATTTTCCTGAGTTTCCAGGGATTTACTTTTCCAAATTCAGCCGCACTCGCCATGGCGCCTTTTACCAAGGGCGCTGGCAGCGCATCTGCCTTGATGGGTGCTTTGCAAATGGGATTTGGTGCCATCGCTTCGGCGATGGTAGGCTTGTTTTTTGACCGTACTGCCCTGCCCACAGTTGCCATCATGGCCGCTTGCAGTACCCTCGGGATCATAATTCTAATGATCGGCCGGAGGGGAATTGAATTCCATGCAAGAAGCGTAGATGTGGAAGAGAAGTGTCTTGAGATGATTGAGAAGTATTAGTGGTCGGGTATAGGGTACGCGAGTATCTTAGAGACGCCATGCTGGCTTCTCCTTGCTGTAAAGGATGTCTTTCTTGAATGTGGGCATTAGTTTACATCACTGAGGGCGATTAGGTGTAAGCCTTTCTGCTTGCAATTGAAGGACTTAATCAATCAAGTCTATTTTCGCCACCTTGTTTAGAAGGATGGTATGTGGTTCGTCAAGAGTATAACTTGTTGAATCGCTCATATACACCAGTATTTCCGATAATGAAGCCGGCTCTTCCTCTCTTGGTTTATACCGCATCGTCTGGTTGTTTGTAACATATGCCTGGTGCAATGAATCAACCTTATCCAGTTGCACAGTCATTTGTTGTTTCCCTTTATCAATTTCTACATTAGTAATAGAATAAATATTTACGCCCGAGTACATGATAAAGTATCTTTTATCTTTCTTTGCCTGTTCTATTACAGCCGGGTACGCCGATTTCCGGGTAACCGTTTTTCCTTGGCTGATTTGGTTGGAACAAGCAGGTAAAACAATTGTGACAATGAAAACTGCAATTGTAAGGCAGAAATAGGGCAACTTTTTCATACAAGTAAATTTATTTGGTTATTTCCCACGCTTTGAAAGATATTTCCTATTATTACTGTCCGACTAAATTACCTGGAATATTGAAGGTCAACGTTTTACCCACCCCTACCCCTCCCAGGAGGGGATGAGCGAAGACTAGCCTCCAGTAAGGATTTTAAAAGAATTCATTAATTTATTCCGGACAACCATGATTTCCTATCTAAATTAGTAATTATTACGGCATGTTGTTATTTATTAAACGCCTACCCTGAAAAACGAAGATCCCCAAAAAAATGAGGCTTCATTCATTCTATCTTTTACCACGCCGGGTGATAGGTTTTCCATATTTTTTTTTCATTTGCTCTTTTCGCGACACCTTTTTGTTGACACGTGTGTTCTTTGCAGATTTTTCATGAAATGACGCCCCCCGCTCTTCCCTGGCTGGTAGTTTGACCTGTATCTCTTTCATGTAAATCTTCGGCTGTTCATCGTCTGTAAGTATGGAAGATATTTCCAAATCAGCCGGTAAGCGAGAAGGTAGAACGACCCTCTTCATGAGCGCTTCAATATCCTGCAGCTGCTCCAGCTCTTTTTTGGTGACAAAGCTGATGGCTATGCCGTTTCGATCAGCCCGCCCTGTTCGTCCGATCCGGTGAATGTAATTTTCAGGTACCGCTGGCAGATCGAAATTTATTACATGGCTAACGCCGGCAACATCGATACCACGTGCGACTATATCTGTTGCTATGATAAACCGATAAGTTCCCTCTTTAAATTGCTTAACTGTATTGAAACGGTGATTCAGTTCTTTGTTTGAATGTATTACACCGGCCACACCTGGAAAGCCAGGTTCTATTTGTTCGAATAAGTCATCGGCCAATGCTTTTGATGCTACAAAGACCAATACTTTTGTCATCGACTGATCTGAATCGAACAGAAGCCTGAGCAGGTTCACTTTTGTATTGAAGTTGGGTACTTCGTAGTAGGCCTGTATAATACTTTCAACAGGTGTACCTGCCGGTGCTGCTTCAATTTTCGCCGGTGCATTAAAGTAGACACTCAACAGGTCTTCCACCTCATCAATAAGTGTAGCAGAAAATAATAAATTTTGCCGGGCCTGGGGAAGCAGGTCCATGATATTTTTTAATTGCGTACGGAAACCAAGGCTGAGCATTTCGTCTACTTCATCAATAACCAGTTTCCTGATCGACTTCATTTTGAAAGCACCTGCCAAGGCAAGGTCATACAACCTGCCCGGGGTAGCCACTATAACATCCATACCGTTCTGCATAGCCAGCTTTTGGGTATTGATATTGGTGCCTCCATACACACCTGTCACATCCAGGCTTAAATAGGTGGTTAATTTTTTCACAGTCTCCACTACCTGTGCAACCAATTCACGGGTAGGAACAATAATTAAAATCTGCGGATCTTTCTCCTTTGTATATCTCCATTGATTCAAAAGCGGAAGCAGGTAAGCCAATGTTTTACCAGTTCCTGTCTGGGCGATTCCACAAAGGTCTGCCCCACTCATTATTACTGGGAATACTTTTTCCTGGATGGTAGTTGGATGGGTATAACCCAGGTCATCCAGGGCGTTCAGCAATTGTTTTTTAATATTCAGATCCCTGAAAGTCATAACAAACTTATTTAAGCAACATCCCTACTGATCGTACAAATCTTTCACAAACCTGTTAATATAGGTAGCCAGCCCAGAACCTTTCCCAGCCAGCTCCTTCATTTTTTCTACGTGATCCGGGCCCGCTATCTTATAGCTGTATGTATATATAATATCTTTTGAGAAGCGCACTCTTATCCACTCGTCACCCATTTCAAATTTCGAAATGCCCGAGTTTCCTGCAACGTTACCATATTTTTTCATTTCGAAAGTAGTCGTTACCATCTCAGCATACATGCCCATCAAAACTAAATTCTTTTATAAACCTCCAGGGGCCATGCATATATTCCCAAAGTTGCAAACCTGTGGCTGTAACTATAAATGGCAAAAAGCTATCTTGCAATTCTTTTAGAACCTGTTGTGATTCCGGTAACGTCACTTTGTTTTGAACCGTGATATGTGGCCAGTATTTTTGTTTATCCTGCTGTGAAAGAAATTCAAGCCATTGAGAACGCAATTTTTCATGCAAGTGCATTAGCTCAATGCTTTCGAGGTTAAAAGCTACTCCTCTACCAAGTGAAACGGGCTCCTTGACATGTATTACAAAAGGTACTTGCTGATTGCTAAGCGCGGTAATGGCAAGCAATACTTCCTCATCGAAGGGCAATGCATGAAACAAAGTGAGGTGCGCATCAATGAAATTTCTCGCCGGTGGAAAATATTTTTTTCTTTGAATGTCAAAAAAACGAAGGTCCTCCCTTTCAAGAGCCAGTGTAAGTATCATAGGATTTGTTTCCTGTATCATCTTCTCTATAATTAACTCTTGTGTAAAGAAAACATGACTATCAACTGGCTGTTACCCAAAGCAATTTGGTAAAAGACTGACTGTTTTTGCCACTTGCTGTCATGGCTAAGAGCGTTGCCAGCGTTTCAAATTTAATTAAAAATCACCAGGCATCTTTGGCTATTTCTTACCAGATTCAGGGCATAAAAAAGCCGCTTGATGGTGCAAGCAGCTCATTGTATGGCAATTCTTCTTTAATTGAACTGGGCTGTTATGTATTCAATCAGCTTTTCTTCACCCATTTTGCTCGATGTGCTTTCTTTGGCAACGGTGTTTTTGTATTGAGGCGTTTCAGCCAGGTAACTTACAAACTGTTCCTGTGCTGTACCTGGTCCGGTAATATGCAGTTCATCTACGTTTTGCATATAAGAAGTTATCTCCTTGAACAATTTTTGTAATGCTCCTTTTTTCGCATTGTTAGCCGCGTTTTCATTTGAATTGCTTCCCTGTTCGCCGGCTTTCGCATGACCCAGGATAACAAAGTCTCCTTTATCTACCTGGCTTCTTCCAACTACAATGGCATGCTGAGAATCCATCCAGACACCAAATTGCTTTTTATTAGTTTCAGACATTGTATAAGTTTTAATAACAGGAGTCAAAAAGCATACCCAATAAACTCCAATGAACTGAGCTTAACCTGCCGAAGTCAATCGGAGTTGACTGTTTCGAGTTTATTCTGAATATAACGGTACATTCCAGTCTATCAGGTCTAACAAGGATAACCTGCACTCACATTTATTTTAGTATTATAAGCAACCCGCTGCCACCTAGGAATTTATATCGAATGTTGAGTATCATTTGGATAAGGAAAAGCAAAAATAACACTCCGGGAATGTGGCCTGGTAACCGGTTAATCAGGTGAATAAACTGCAAAAACGTTACCGGTTGATAAGTGAGACATTTATTTTTTGATGGTAACTAACACCTGTCAATGAATGGCACAACTGACAAAACTTCTTGTAATTTTTACCGGTTATCAGGTGTTCACACACAATCACTGGTAGTAAGCAATAAAAAAGTTAAAGATCGCCGCTTTTTATGATATGGCCCCGGCTGTTTTTTTTGCAGAGATATCATATAGGGATTCGTTGTACATGCATTTTCCCCGGCTGATTAGTAATAGCTGTGGCGATTCGTGTTGAACACTGAATTGCTCCGCTATATTGTCAGATATATCTCTGTGTGCTAACAGGTCAAGGAAATAAACGGCATTGAGTTTAGCAATCGAATCCGCCTCCTGTTCAAATTGCTTCCTGACTGATTTACTGATAGAGCAGGTTGTATTGTGTTTGAAAATAACATTATACCCCTCTGCTTCCCTGATTTCATCTACCTGGCATAAATTTTCTAATGGTATAAACTTCATACTGCTGTTTGAAACCTTATCCCATCAATTATCATTCCTGCGAGGTAGGTGCAACCAGGAATCACCTCGCTGACCCATTAAATTCTTTCAGGCATGTAAATTTATATTGACGCAAAAACACCGCTATAATGTCGGATTAACACCGCCTAAAAGTGTGGTAACGAATCTACTTTTGTAAGGAAGGAAATTTTTATAGTATCGTCGAATCCCGGGAAAATATAACTGTAAAAATTGACTGAAGCGCTAAAAATTAAAAGTTGTGGAGCTGTAACCACCAAAAAAACGGGTGACACCGAAAAACCAAACGAGTAGGATTTAACGATCAAAAAAATATTTTATGGCAACCATTCAAAAGATCATTCCAAATTTGTGGTTCAACAACAACGCGGAAGAAGCAGTTGACTACTATGTTTCAATTTTCGAAAATTCAAAAATTGGCCGGATGGCACGGTACACCGATGAAGGTTTTGAATACCATGGAAAAACGGCAGGTACCCCGATGACGATTGAATTAGAAATTGAAGGCCAGACATTCGTTGCCCTCAACGGCGGTGATGAATTTAAATTTACAGAGGCCGTTTCGTTTATTGTATACTGTGATACGCAAAAGGAAATTGACTATTACTGGAACAGACTTACTCCCGGCGGAGACCCCCAGGCACAGATGTGTGGCTGGCTTAAATACAAATATGGCGTTTCGTGGCAGATTGTTTCTACTGTTCTGCCACACCTGGTTACGGATGCTGATAGCACAAAGTCTGAACGAGTAATGAAAGCACTGATGTCGATGAAAAAATTAGATATTGAAATCCTGGAGCGCGCTTATCATAGTGAACAGAAGCAGACAGTCGTCAGCTAATGGAGACCATGTTGGCCGGGAAATGGCAGCCAGTATTAAAATGAATGACATTGGCGGGATCTACATTGACATGCAATATGATTGCGGTCCGTTATTGCTACGATGCATTTGTGTAAACAGACGCTGCCACACACCAGTCTGAATTTTACACAACAATCAAAGCATTGGGTGTTTCACTTAAACGAATAGACGCCGCGCTGGCGTCTATTCGTTTAAGTGGGTGTGAAGGTTTAGCCGTTTTTATTTCTTCATTAAATTTTCAAAGAAGAATACCCCTTTTTTATTTGATATAACGATATCAATCTTTTTGTCTTTGTTAATATCCTGTGTTACAATATTGAGTCCCGCGCCTGAATCTTCATCAATCTGGTGCATTACAAAGTAGGGCTCTTTACCCTTGGTAGACTCGAACCAGCATAATAAGGCAGGGTCGTGAGCGCCGGGATCAACATTAGAATCATTGTGAGCAAAAAAACGTTTGCCTGCCACCAGGTCGGGGTGTTTGTCACCGTTCATATCAGTTAGCGCCAGGGCATGTGATTGCGAAAAGGCCTTACTTAATTCATGGTGTTTCCAACTCGCATTGCCACCGGATTCTTTCACCTGCTCGTGCCACCAAATGCCGTACTTATGAGCGGAAGAGCTGATAACATCCATGTTACCATCCCTGTTTACGTCGAATACATGCATGTGCGCGCACTCTTCACCCAGGTCTGATGCATGAAACGTCCAGTTAGGTTGTTTGGGATCGGATGGCGCTTGCCACCAGCCCTTTCTTACTATTACATCTTTGCGCTTATCCTTGTTGATATCCCCTACTCCCAGCCCATGAGTATACCGGTCTGTATTTGCCGGATCGATGCCACTGATCGGGAAACGCGTCCAAAGCGTGTCGCCTTTCTTAACCGGTGATTTCAACCAAACTACCTGCTTTGCCTTTGAGTCGGCGCATAAGATATCCATTCGGCCATCCCCATCCATGTCTAAAAATGCCGGCGATTCGTTTCCGACAAAAACAGAATCTAGGATCACATATTTCTTCCAATGCCCCTCCTTGTTTTTGGGATTCTCATACCATACTGCCGGCGTACCGGGATAACCGACAACTAAAAGATCCGTCCAGCCATCCTGGTTAACGTCCATACTTGAATTTAAGAATGAGTTTGAATACTCTTTGCCAGGGTTTAAAGTTTTAGCCGCGGTTATTTCATAACGCTTCCAGTCGGGCGCTTTGAACCAGTAGGGCCCCGCAAGTATATCTATCTTGCCATCTTTATCTACATCACCTGTTGCCACGCCTTCAGAAATGAATTCTGTCAAAAGGACATGCTTTTTGAAATCTGCGTTTACTGCAGACTGGCAGAAGGAAGCGCTACCTGCCAGGCTAAGCGCTGCGATAGCATACCCGCTCATCAACATTTTAGTAATTGATCTTACAGTCATAATTAAATTTAGTCATTAATCTTTAGTGTATAAAGAAATTGGCCGGCAATCTGGCCATTCCTATATTGTTATCCAGATCGGCTTACAGTTATGGTCGAATGATGGTTCCATCACTTTTACGAACCTGCCAGCTCGATTTTGTACCGATGGGATATTTGGCAGCCTCTTTTTCGTTTACGTCTACCCCGATGCCTGGCACTTCGTTCACAGACATGTACCCATTGTTCATTGTAGGGCAACCGGAAAAGATAGTTTTTAGTTTATCAGAAAAGTGAACGGCTTCCTGTATGCCAAAATTCCAGACCGCCAGGTCTATATGGGCATGCGCTGCGTGGCCTACAGGTGAAACATCTCCAGGGCCATGAAAGGCGGTTTTGATATTAAACCATTCACCGAGCCGCGCAATTTTCATGGCCGGCGTAATGCCCCCGATTTGTGAAACGTGCACCCTGATGTAATCGAACCATTGGTTAACCATCGGCATCTTAAATTCGTTGATGTTGTTAAACAACTCGCCCATGGCAATCGGTACGCTGGTGCTTATTCTGAGCTGTTTGAACCATTCCATATTTTCAGGCGAAAAAGGATCTTCCATGAAATAAGGATGAAAGTCTTCAGTAGCCTTGATCATATTAATAGCATCCATGGGCTGAACACGTTCATGAATGTCGTGCAATAATTCAACTTCATCGCCGCAAACCTTGCGCACCATCTCAAACATTTTCGGTACAGATTTCAGGTAGGCGCGTTCATTCATAAAATTATCTGTCTCATAACCATATCCTGCTGCCTTGAAATCCGGGGGCTTTACGAACGCCCCGGTTCCTCCATATCCACCCTGTTGTATCCTGATATGCCTGAAACCCTGCGCCTGGTATTTTTGTACGCTTTCTACCACTGCTTCGGGCGTTGAGCCACTTGCATGCTCATAGCAATCTACTGCAAACCTGCTCTTACCACCCAGCAACTGGTAAACCGGCATTTTTGCCCTTTTTCCTTTTATATCCCAAAGTGCTTCGTCAAGTCCGCTCAACGCATTATTCAAAACGGGTCCATTCCGCCAGTAGGAGCTGACATAACAGGAATTCCACATGTCTTCGATATTGTCAACATCTTTCCCAACGCAAAAGTCATGGAGATAACTATTGATCGCAGCCACTACTGCCACAGCCCGTTGCGTGAAGGTGGCACAGCCGAGGCCATATAATCCGGGCTCTGAAGTTTCAACTTTTACCACGATCAGGTTGATGCCTTCGGGCGCAGTGGCAATGGCTTTAACGCTTCTTATTTTAACAGGAGGCATGCCTGCTTTGTAACGGGTATCCACTTCCGCTTTTTGTGCATTGGCAAGAGGGCTTGCAAGAAGTCCCAGTATTCCTGTAGCAGACCCTACAGCCAATTTTTTCATCATCTCTCGCCTGCCGGATGACAACTCGGTTTCAGGATTTTTCATTTGTACTTGTTTTTATTTAATGATTCAGGTTAATTCATTCAATTGAACTCTTTCAGATCTACGGGTAAGTAAATGGATAATTACCCATGCCAGCAGGTACGTAAATCCACACAACGTAAAAATAAGGTGATATCCACCTGTAATGTTTCCTCCTTCTTTGTATTTGTCAAGTAAACTGCCGATAAGAATAGGAAACAAAATACCGCCTATCGCCCCCGCCATTCCCGCAATACCTACCACCGAACTAACGGCCTGTGTAGGGAACATATCAGAAGCCATTGTAAAAACATTGGTAGCCCAGGCCTGGTGAACGGCAACAGCGAGGCTTATGAGCCCTACTGCCATCCAGGCTCCCTTTGCGAACTGCGCGAGTATGATCGATACTTCCAAAAGCGCAAAAATAAAAAGAACTGTTTTCCTTGCTTTTAATACGGGCCATCCCTTTTTGATCAATGAAGAAGATAAATACCCACCCGCAATGCTTCCAATAGTGGTAGCTGCATAGATCAACATCAGTTCCAGGCTTACCTTTTTAAGGTCAAGACTAAATGTAGCCGAGAAATAAGAAGGCAACCAAAATAAAAAAAACCAATAGATGGGATCAATAAGGCCTTTCCCTGCTATCATCGCCCATGTTTGTGGAAACAGAAACAATCTTTGCCATTTGATACTAACGGTATTGCCTGTCCGATTAATATCCCCATCCTGCCCACTGGTGATATAATCCTGTTCCTGGGCTGACAACCTTTTTTGTTTCGATGGAATGTCGTAAAATATCCACCAGAATATCAACCATACGAAACCCAATGCACCGGTGATCCAGAACACTTCCTGCCAGCCATAATAATTTAATATCAGCGGTACAATCAGTAAGGCCGCGACCACACCAATACTGGTTCCTGCATTGAAAAGTCCTGTGGCCAAGGCTCTTTCTTTTTTTGGAAACCATTCGGCAACTGTTTTCATAGCTGCGGGATAATTGCCTGCTTCTCCCAATCCGAGGGCAACCCTTACCATTCCAAAACCAAAAGCACTTCTTGCGAGCGCGTGTAACATACTGGCCAGGCTCCAAATGATAATAGTGATGCTATAACCGAGCTTGGTGCCTATTTTATCAATCAGCCATCCAAACGAAACAAGGCCAATTGCATACGCAGCGGTAAATGCCATTACAATATGAGCGAAGTCTGTTTCCGTCCATGAAAATTCTTTTTCCAGTATAGGTTTCAGTAATCCAATCAACTGGCGGTCCAGGTAATTTATGGTGGTAGCGAAAAATAGTAATGTTACAATAATCCATCTGTAGCCGTGAGTACTGGTTTTCTGCATGCAGTGGGGTTGAGGTGAGGAAGGCGATCAGCTACCAGCTACGAGCTTCTTGTTTATAAAGTGATTACTACTCAATAATTTTAAAAACTTTTCCTGTCTCTTTTTCAATGACGATTAATCAATTTCAATGCTAAGCTGCTGACCTGGAAAGCTTACAACTAACAGCAGACAGCTACTTATCCCACCATACCCTTGTATTCAAATCATTCTTCCCCTGTTGCGTGATGGCTGCATTTAAATTAGCTGAATTGGTGATGATCTCCGAATCGGGATAGGGCATTCGCCTGATGATGTTACCCGTAATCTCTGAACCTGGATAAGGATTTTTCGTTAATGCGGGGAAGCCACTGCGGCGCAGGTTTGCAAAAAGTTCAGAACCATTGAGAAAGGAAGCCACCCAATACTGCGTATTGATCTGCTCCAGCGCTGTAGCCGTATTCAGTGGATTGGCAGTGATGTAGGTTTGTATGGCAGCAGCACTGATAGCGGCGCTGGCATCATATTCCGCCATCTGTTGCATATGTGCCCTGATGCCAGAGGCAAATAAATCAGCGGCGTCACCTGTGGCCCATCCGCGCACAACTGCTTCTGCCAGCAGTAATTGTGTTTGGGAAAATGTAACATGGTATTCAGGAGCGGTGACCTTCAATACCGTATTTAAATTAACCTGTGAATAATCGTAAAGACTTGCCACGCCATAAGTGGCGAAAGTGTTTTTGATGGAAACATCATCGTAACCCATGGGCATACCTATTTGTAACGCAGGAGCCGAAGTGGTACGTGGTGGTGCCTGGTCGGCGCCGGATCTGGCACCTACATGTCTTACAGCGATGGATGTAAGTCGTGGGTCATTGTTATTTTTAAGGAAATCAACAAACGGTTGTGCCAGGTAGAAGTTCGCCTTTTCACGAGCTGTCAGATGCACGGCAATCCAGTTGTTGTACAAAGAAGTATGGCGCATGACGGAATTATCACCATTGGCTTGCATCAATCCACCAGCTACCGCTTTGGCCACGTAAGTTCTTGCAATGTCCGGAGCCACTTTGGTCAGTCGCATTGCGGCCCGTAGTAACAATGAGTTACCAAGTCGTTTCCATTTTGCAATATCTCCACCATATAATATATCAGCAGTAGAGGTCGGCTTGGTTGCATCCAGCGCGGTAGTAGCTTCGTCCAGCTCTTTTAATATATCCTTGTAGATCAATTCCTGTTTATCATACTTTGGCTGGATGGTCAGGGCAATGAACCCCTTTGCTGCTTCAGTATAGGGTATGTCGCCATAGGTATCCGTTAGTATCATGAAAGCATAAGCCTTCCAGATGCGGGCTTCGTTGTAAAGATTCGTGCGGTTGTTATTTCCCCTGGTCTTTTCAATGGCATCAACGTTTTGCTTCAAAACATTCCGGTAAAAATTCACCCATACCTGGCTTGAATTTCCGGGATTGAATATGTTGTAATTCCCGCCGGATAATGAACTACCAAATGGTGTAATGATCTGCTGGGCAATGGCGAAGTCGTAAGTGAGCATTTCCAGCGTAGCAAAATTGTCCGGGTAAGTTGTTTCAATAATGGCCCGGTTCATAATGAATTGCGGGTCGAGGGTGGTCGGATCAACCCGGTTAATATTCAATTCATCAAAACCTTTATCACAACCCGAAAACAAACCTGTTAGTAAAATTAAACCTGGCAGCAATATTTTTAAATGACGCATAAATTAGTTTTTGTAAGAGGTTCACAATAGTAAAAGCTTAAAACTTAACGTTTAGGTTAACACCGATACTTCTGGTTGGCGGAACCGCGGTCCAAAAGTCAAGTCCTGTTTCATTATCAGAAATATTGGCGATGTTTTCCGGATCCATGTTTTCCGTCCATTTTTTTATGATAAGCACATTGTTGGCGACCGCGCTGAGCTTTATCCCCTTTACAAACTGGATGTTTTTAAAATACCTGGTAAAATCATAACCCAGCGTAATCTGGCGCAACTTCCAGAAACCAGCGTTGAAAACAAAATCTTCGTTTACACCCAGTACGTTAGGTGTTTCATAGAATGGCTGCAGGTCAGATTTAGTAGAATTGGTTCTGCCGTCCGGGTTAACACCGACCCCAATAACATAACCTTCCGCACGGCCTACCAGCGTTCGTTTATGTAGCCCGTGCCTTAAGGCATTCATATTGGATCCTGCGATCATCTTTGCACCCAATTTGAAATCAATCAGCGACGATAATACAATTCCTTTGTAGGTGAATGTGTTGGTGATACCACCAAAGTATTTAGGCAACACGTTACCTACATAAGTATCAAAATTATTCCTGAGCGGCCTGCCACTATTGGCATCAAATACCTGGTTGCCCTGTGCATCTCTCCTATATTTAAACGTATACAAAGCGCCAATAGGTCTGCCGACCACCTGTTTCACATTTCTGCCCGGACCGCCGGCTACAGAAATCACGGTATCGGCTGGCGATAAGCCCAGCTGCAAAACTTTTGATGTGTTGTAAGACACATTGACGCTCAGGTCCCATTTGAAAGAATTTGTAGAAACCGGTGACACTGTCATTAGCATTTCCAGCCCCTTGTTCATACTACGCCCCACGTTGATGAGCTGGTTGGTATAAGAAGATGCATCGGATACCTGGGCTGCCAATATCTGGTCTTTTGTTATTTTATGATAATAAGAAATATCGAAACCAAGCCTGTTATTAAACAATCTCAACTCAACTCCGAATTCAGATTCTGATACCCTCAAAGGACGCAGGTTAGCATTGGGAATAAGCGATGCATTAATGCCACCTACCGGTATGCTCTGTCCGGAAGGATTAGGGAATAAATTGTTGTTTACGGAATAATAGAGCACATTAGAATAGGCAGCCACATTGTCGTCACCTACCTCTGCGTAAGCGGCTCTTAGCTTCGCATAAGTGATCCATTCAGGAAGGTTCTTCACTGCATCGGAGAGGATAAAACTGGCAGTGGCCGAAGGATATAAAATACTGCGATTTGCAGGAGCAAGCGTAGAAAACCAGTCGTTCCGGGCGGTGACGTTTAAGAACAATAGGCTTTTATAGGAGAATTCTGCCGCGCCATACAGCGAGTTTACTTTTCGTTCCGTTTTGCTGTACAAAGGATCTTTAGCCCTTCCATTCATTATTGTATAGAGACCCGGCTGAACAAAATCCATGACGGTTACACTGTTGTATTCGGCCCGTCGATACATCTGGTTACCGCCCAATGTAAGGTCTACACCGAAACTGCCGAACTTACGGTTACCACCCAGCAGGAAATCATAGTTCCTTTCCCTGAACCGCCGTACATCCTGCGTATAAGAGCCGTTGATGAAGCCGGTAGGAGCGGCAGGAATGGGCGCATAACCATTGGGTATATTATAATCCTGGTTTCGTGTATATAGGTCCTGTGCGATTCTGCCCTGCAGGTAGATCCATTTTGTTACCTGATACCTCACAGCAATGTTTCCGATCAGCCTGTCTCTTCCTATATTTTCAAATCTTTTGTTAACGGAATAATAGGGGTTGTTCCTTACCAGGAACCTGGCCATTACAAATTCATTTCCGTTTGGCAGTGTCTGGTTTTGTTCAAGAGCGTAAAAGGGCATCGAATTCGCCAGCGTATACAATACCGTAGGAACGGCCATATCCTGTGTATTCACCTGCGGAGGGTTGGTGTTTTTTTCATTGGAGTAATTAGCGTTGCCCTGCACCGTTAGTCCCTTTGCGATGGTCTGGCTAAAACCAAGATTGATCGATCGCCTGTTGAATTTTGAATTGGGCATGATACCTTTGTTATCGGTATTGGCAAGTGAAAGGCTAAATCCGCCATTTTCACCGCCATTGGATAATGTGATGGTATTGGTCAGGTTCTTTCCGGTTTGGTAAAACTTTTTGTACCTGTCATACACCGGTTCGTATGGAAACGTTTTACCATCAAATAACACCTGCGTCATACCAGGCTGAAATTTTTCACCAAAGCTCCATACGCCTGATTGCGGAAATGCAGTAGTTGGCCGAACGCCTCTCTCACCTTGTCCGTATTCATACTGGAAATCGGTAAAATCGAGTGGAGTGTCTTCTGTATAATTGATATTATAATCCACGCCGATTCCTTTACCTGAACCCCTGCTTTTTGTTGTGATCATTACCACACCGTCTTTTGCCCTTGAACCATAGAGGGCCGAGGCAGTAGCTCCTTTTAACACTGTCATGGTTTCTATATCATCCGGGTTGATGCTGGACAGCCCGTCTCCTCCATCGGTACTGTTGACCTGTCCTGCTCTTGGGCCATTGCCTCCCCCGAGTGCAAAATTCGTGTTATCCATCGGCACGCCATTGATCACGATCAGCGGACTATTCTGGCTGCTGAAAGAAGACTGGCCGCGGATGCGGATCTTAGTAGAACCGGCCGGGCCGGTTCCCATCGTAGAAATGTTTACACCTGGCAGCTTGCCCTGTAAGCCACTGGCCAGGTTAGGAGTACGGTTGGTCGCAATCTGGTCGCCACTGATGGTCGCCGTTGCGTAACCCAGGGTTTTGGCTTCCCGCTTTATGCCAAGGGCTGTTACCACCACATCCTGCAAATTCCTGGTATCGGCTTCTAGTTCAACATCAACGACGCTGCGCGTACCAACATTTATTCGTTGTTCCATGTAACCGATGTGAGAAAAAATCAACGTGGTGTTTGCGGGTGCATTGATAGAATAATTTCCGGTTGTATTTGTAACCGTTCCTTGTTTGGAACCGTTTACAGAAATGGTTACGGCAGAAAGGCTTTCTTTATCAGGACCGGTTACTTTACCGGTTATTGTATTATTCTGGCTATATAAAAAGCTATGGCACAAAAACACGAAAGTAACAATGAGCAGGAATGTTTTTTTCATCGCAATCGTTTTGGTGAAGGTATCAGGAAAGAATAACTGGTATTGAATCAAATTATCGATGGCTGAAGCTCGTATCATATATAAATGAGCTTCGCTGGTATTTGTCCAGGCACTGGCAACCGGTATGGTTAACCGACGGGCAGGAAGTCTTTGAATCTTTGTTCATGGAATGATTTCATAGGGCTCGTTTAATTTCATGGTGATGGATAGGCTTACCAGTTGTGGATAGCTCCGTCGGGACTCTTAAGATAAGGATGAGGAAATTTAGTTCTGGCGGTGACTTCCATGACAAAGGTTGCCTTCTTCGGATCAAATTTTACGCCCAGCCCTGGTGCCGGGTTAAGATATAATTTACCATTTTTGAACAGCAGGTAATCTTCGTTAAAATAGGCGGGCCTTTCTGGCTGTCCACCACCAAGCTCCATCAAACACCTGGAAGGCGAACTGGATCCTAAGACATGCACCAGCGCGGCGGTTGACAAAGGGCCGGTGAAATGAGGTATCATTCCCACATAATGCGATTCGGCCATGGAGCAAATCTTTTTCATTTCTGTTATTCCGCCCGAGTTAGGCATCGTTACCCGTGTGTAATCGATTAGCCTGTTTTCAATCAGTTCGTTGATGTCCCAACGGTCACCAAACTGTTCTCCCACGGCAATGGGCACTTTCGTCATCTGGCGAACCGATTTGTATACCCCAGGATTTTCTGATCTTATAATATCTTCTACAAAATATGGTTCCAGTGCTTCAAGCGCATTGCAAATTTTTATACCCTCGGTCAAATCAAACCGGGTGTGCAGATCGATGGCCCAGTTGCCACCTCCGCCAACGGCGCCATCAATTCGTTTACAAAACTCAATTGTTTTCTTCGCGTTTTCATAAAAGTCGAATGGTTCTGTACCGTTGCCACCGGTAGGGCCTATCCGGTAAGACCTCAAGCCGGCTTTGATGCAATCACGGGCTCTTTCTTCTTCGGTTGTTGCTTTGGAAGCGCTGAATCCAGTAGCATAACATTCAACAAATTCGCGGGTAGAGCCGCCCAACAGTTCGTACACAGGCACATCAAGCGCCTTCCCTTTGATATCCCACAATGCCATTTCCAGGGCCCCGAGGGCATGCAATTTTTCACGTCCCGGAGGGTAGAACATGGTCCTGTACATATACTGCCAGAGATGTTCAATTCTGAAGGGATCTTCACCGATCAACATTTGAGCACACTGTTCAATCATGTCTTTGGAGCCACCTTCACCTATTCCGATAATGCCACCATCTGTTTCTATTTCAACAATTCCTCTTGCCTGGTTAAACAATGGCTTGTTATAACCCGGTGCACTATAATACCTGATCTTGGTAATTTTCAATTTAGATATTGCAGTTGCTGATGAAGCTGCATTTGCTTTGAACACGGATGAGCCTAATAAAATTCCGGTAGAACCTAACAGCGCAGACCTGAGAAAACGTCTTCTTTGCATAAATGAATTGATTAGAACTGTGTTAATCTATTCTGCAACTGCCCGAAGGAAACAAGTATATTCAATTTTACTCCTCTTATCCGTTTGAGACCGGCGTCATCGTTTGTATGAATTTCCTGTTCCAGGTTTCACCTGAAAAGCTGATATGGCAAGTAGCAGTTATTTATTTGATTACTTTCGAAAAGTAAAACAATTTCATTAATAAATTAAACTATTTTTTAAGTGAAGGTTCCCGGTATGCAGAAATGATCCGCCGCAGAAGTTAACTTGTGTCAAAAAACTTTGAGCATTGCGTCAATGACCATTCGCACTGGGAAGGTTCCCATAACAACCATAAATAAATAAAATTAAAGAGTATCACATAGACTTACTGTGCTATAGTTTTCTAATCTGGTGGTTTTTATTACTTTGAAGTTGCCATGTTTCGCATGTTGATGCACGTG
This sequence comes from Chitinophagaceae bacterium, assembly GCA_037721715.1. Classification (GTDB taxonomy): domain Bacteria; phylum Bacteroidota; class Bacteroidia; order Chitinophagales; family Chitinophagaceae; genus JADCRZ01. The sequence continues at coordinate 22,476 of JBBJOD010000003.1, forward strand.
ACACATTAAAGCGACGTAGCATTCGAAGCAGGAAGACAGCAGGTAGCTACTCTTTGAGTGACCAGCTCATTCATTTTTTGAAACTCGTTCATTGGTGAATTTACTTTTTGCAGGATACTTTACATCATATCCTTTTGAAGAATGCCACAAAATCCTGTTTAAAACATCTTCTTCCTTTTCATCGAGGTCATCGTTCTGATCCAGTCTCAGCTTCATTGATTCTTTGGCCCAGAACAACTGTTTACCGGAGATAGCCGATAGTTTAGGATTCATCTGGTCTAAAGGGATGTTGTTTGGCAATGCCTTGTAAGGAGTAAAGTCAGGTTTGTCGTTAAAACAATCCAGCATTGGCATCGCTACCAAATCAAAACGTGTCATAGGAGGAAGTCCTAGTATCAATTGAATGGTTCGCAACAAGCTGTTCTGGTTATACCGGGTGCTAACCAGTGCTTTGCGTTTGGTGTAGGGACTTATACAAAATGAAATGGTTCGATGCCCGTCAACATGATCCAAACCATTTTGAGGATCATCTTCGATTACAAATATAGCTGTCTCTTTCCAAAATTTACTCTTGCTGACGGCTTCCACAATTCTACCCAAAGCCAGGTCATTATCAGCCACCATTGCATTGGGAGTGGGAAAACCTTCCTGTGTACCTGAGGTATGGTTGTTAGGCAAAGACAGCATCATGAGATTGGGAAAAGAATCCGCTTTTTCAAATGCATGAAGTTCGTCAATAAATACCTGGGCTTTATACTGATCGTTGATTTCCCTGGGAGAACCGGTATAAATCGGGCAGATATGATTTTTTAAAGTATGAATCGCCGGGATGGCTTTAATTTTTATTTTACGGCTCCCGGCCAGGTAGTCCTGGTAAATATCCGTCCAGGTTGCATTTGCCGGAGTAATCTCATCATTTACATATTCACCGTAATCACGAAAAGTAAGTCCTGCTCTGAGTACATCATCCCAAATAAATCCTGTTGGAGCGTATACGATCGGATCATTTCCATTCCATGGATAGCCACGGGTAAAAGCCGGGAATGCTTTTTCAAGATAATCGGTAACATATCCCTGGCTCGTCCATTGATGGCCTTCAGCGCTCTTTACGCCATTGCAATACGTGTTATCCAACAACACAAATTCCTCAGCCAATTTATGATGGTTGGGTGTTACAAATCTACCAAACATGCATAAACTGCTATCTCCGTTTCCGAGTGGCATATCGCCAAAAACCTGGTCGTACGTCCTGTTTTCTTTAATGATATAAATTACATATTTTATAACGGATCTTTCACCGGGATGAATGGGAACCGGTACCAGGTTTTCTTTTACTTTGGCCAGGTTAAGTTCCTTGTTGATTTTCGGTAGCCGCATATTTATTGCTGCCCGGATCGTATAGCTTTCCAAAGAATCAGTACCGGGTACATCAATGAATGAAACCGAACCCAGCTGGTGTAATGTGCTATGCCCCTTGGCTCGGACGGCAGTATCGGGGCTGCCATTGCCCTTCATGTTTGCAACAAATAATCTTTTACCATCACCCGATAGCCGGATACTACTTGGATACCATCCGGTAGGTATCAATGCGGTTAATTTATTTTTTTCCAGGTCGATAACTGCAAGGAGATTATCGCCTCCGTTCGCTACATAAAGTGTTTTGCCATCGGCCGAGGTAACCACATCATTAGGAGCACTTCCAAAAGGAATTTCTTCCATTGGCTTACAACTAATCTTATTGATTACTTTATCTGTCCGGGTATCAATCACAGATACAAGGTCGCTATTTGCATTCGCAACATATAGCAGGGATTTATCCTGGGAAAGTGCCATCCCGCAGGGGTGCAGGTTTACAGTTATCTCTGCGATTACTTTATTATTGACGAGGTTTATCACTGACACGGTACCAGTTGAAGCAATACCGTTTTTATCAATTACCACCATACTGTTTGAGCTGGATGCCGATTGATCACCCGGCCGCGGCCGGCGGCCACCCCAGTTTGTTACATAAGCCTTGCTGCCTTTTATTGTCACCGAATAAGGCGCAACCCCTACCGGAACCTGGGTTTGCAACTTCCCGGTGTTCATGTTAACAATACCTACTGTATTGTTTCGATTAAGCGCCACATAAATCAATTCTTTCTTTTCATCTATATCGAATCCGCCCGGGTACGGGCCCACTTTATCAGGACCAGGCAACAAGATCTTGTCTTCCCATGCAAATAACCCATTCTCGTTTTTCTTTGCCGAACGAAGGAAGCCTTTGTCATCCGATACCCATAATTTATTCCCCCGCGCACTCCAACCTATTCCTTTGAAGCTGCTGCCCGCTTTTGGAAGCGTGTATTCAAGCGTTTGTATGATAGAATGGTTACGCGCATCCATGAACACAACATTGGTCATGTTCTTAACAGCCAGGATGGATTCATCTGCGTTCAATGCCATATCTACAGGCCTGCCCGGAAACGTAACCATTCTCCCTGCCGGATCAATTATCTGGGAAGTGCTGACCAGGTAGGCACCTTTGGCTTGTGGCCCCACCAAAGCCTCTTTATGCAAAGCGTCGTTGCCTTTTATTACCTTTTCAAGTGAAGGCAGATTTTTTTGACCCATCACCTTTAATGAACAGCATATAAACAGCCAGCCAATAAAATTTATTCGCTTATACGTTACCTTCATATGGATTTGTTTATATAGTGCCCCCCAGGTAGGCAGACAATGGGATATGTGGTTTCAGTTTGGTTCAAATGATTCACTCAATTCTTTCGGACCGGTAATGTCAAAACGATCACGATAACCTGGATACCGCGGCCGCCGTAATAGCAGGCAATTTTAATACGCAATTGCCTTAACAATATAAATGTCGGTAAATAATGTTTCCTTCGGCAAAAATGGACAAAAGATTTACGAATTGTTAAGGTGAGATGTGGAGGAGAAACCTGGCGTGAATGGTGTCAGAAAGTAATTTAATTCAATAGTGTCAACCATCGTCAGCTGCCTGTTTAATCCAGGTGCGAATGACAATCCGTTAGAGCAGAATGATGCAGAGAACCTTGGGCTCTTGATTGTTAACAAATACCAGTATATGTTCTCTGAACGAAAGCGGACTTTGATAGGGATTTACAGTAGATTAAAATACAGGCAACTTAAGGCACAAGAACTTTTTGCTCCGCAATTTTAAGGCTCCAGCTTTTTAGCTGAAAGATCAGTTCTTCCAATTTGATAGGCTTGCTTATAAAATCATTCATTCCTGCACTCAGGCATGATTCCTTGTCTCCCTGTATGGTATTAGCCGTTAATGCAATGATTACAGGTTGTTTCTTAAGCGATTGTCGTATGATCCGTGTAGCTTCCAGGCCATCCATTTCCGGCATCTGCATATCCATGAATATAACATCGTACTGTTTTTCAGCAGCGGCGTTTACTGCATCCTGGCCGTTCTCAACAAGGTCAGGTTCAAATCCCATCTTGCCCAGTATATGCAAGATTACTTTCTGGTTAATCAGGTTATCTTCAGCAACCATTATATTTAATGGATAATCTCTGGAAAAATCAGGAGAAATACTATGCTGAGTGGTTTTTTGTTCAGGCAGGGCTTTGTGACTACCCTGCAAATTGATAAGGACTTGCTTGCTCAAAGCAGCGTACTTAACGGGTTTTGTGATCGTGGAGTTGAAAAGCTGCGTATCAATAAAATTTAAGTCGTAACCAACCGGGCTCATGAGCATTAGGCTAAGTAGGGGATTTTGATTTTTAATTGTCCTGGCCAATTCGATACCATCGATTCCTGGCATCTGCCTGTCAATCAAGACCAGGTCAAACTGTGTATTTTTTGACAGGATATCCAATGCCGCTTTTCCCGAGTTTGCCATTACGGTATTCATTTGCCATTCTTCCATAATGTTTTTCAGCACGCTAAGATGGGAAGAATTGTCGTCTACCAGCAATACTCTTTTGCCTTTCTGGCCCATCATATCAAATTGAAGATATTGTTTGGTCTCTTTTGTGCCGGTTTGTGTTATCATGGAAAAGTAAAAAGAAGAACCCTGACCTTCATTACTGTGCACCCATATTTTGCCCCCCATCAACAGTACAAGCTTTTCAGAAATGGCTAAGCCAAGTCCTGTACCGCCATATTTTCTGGTTGTTGAAGAATCTATCTGAGAAAATGCTTTAAACAGTCGTTCCAACTTCTCAGCAGGTATGCCTATTCCGGTGTCACGCACTTCGAATTCGAGTTCCAACTGCCCGTTGAGAACCGGCTTTGATAAATGAACACCTACAAAAACTTCGCCTTCAAGGGTAAATTTCAATGAATTGCCCACCAGGTTTGTGAGAATTTGTCTCAATCGCAAATCATCTCCCACTATTTGTAAGGGAACATCGTTGTCTATCTGGTAAACAATGTCTAAACCGATCTCCGCCGCCTTCGAGCCGAAAATATCCAGGATGTCTTCTATACAGGTACGTAGATTGAAAGTTTCATTTTCAAGCTCAAGTTTTCCTGATTCAATCTTTGAAAAATCAAGGATATCATTGATCACGTTTAGCAGGCTTTCACCGCAAGATGTAATTGTTTCCGTATACATTTTCTGCTCATCCGTTAATGCAGTCGATGCCAGCATAGCAGACATGCCGATAACGCCATTCATTGGAGTTCTGATCTCGTGGCTCATCGTTGCCAGGAATATGCTTTTTGCCCTGGTGGCATGCTCTGCTTCCTGGTAAGCTGTTTCTGCTTCCCTCCTTGCCTTTCTTTCTTCTTCAATCGAATAAGCCAGTTGCTCAGTTCTTTCTTTCACCTGCTGCTCCAATGCCTGCCTGTGTAGTTTGATAGACCGCTCCCGCATCTTAATAAAAACGAGGAAGGCACCGGCAATTACAAATAACACAATCGATTTGAACCACCATGTAAGCCAATAGGGTGGTGTAACGATAAGGCAAAGTGCAACCTCTTTATTGCTCCAATCACCGTCACCATTAGACGCTTTTACCCTGAAAGTGTATTTACCGGGACTTAAATTAGTGTAGGTGGCAGACCTCCTTGTATCGATATAGTTCCAGTTGTTTTCGAAGGCCTCTAACTTATAAGCATATTCTGTTCGTTCCGGGCTTGAAAAACTTAATGCCGCAAACTCAAATGTTACTACATATTGGGTATGCCCTAAAGTGATCTCGTCAGTTTCAGCGATCACTTTGCTTAGAATTCCATTTTTTTCACCAGGTAGAACTTCCTTGTTCAAAATCAGTAATTTGTTTATTACTACATTAGACGAGTACGAAGTTTTTTTAAATTCCTCGGGGTGAATAACAGTGATTCCGTTAGTGCCTCCAAAAATAATGTGACCATTGTTTCTTTTGAAATAGCTTCCTTTTATGAATTCCCGGTTTTTTAATCCATCTTCCTGGGTGTAATTGTTCCATGTATTTGTGTTTGTATTAAATCGGGATACACCTCTGAATGTGCTGACCCAAAGAAAGGAATTATTGTCTTCAACTACACCGGTAATGGTATTGTTTTTGAAATCATTCTCTATTTTTATTGATTTAAAATTATCTGATTCAGTGTTATAAAGATCTAAACCTCCCTTCCCGGTTCCCGTACCGATCCATACTTTTTGCCTACTGTCCTGGTAAACCACCACAGCCTCATCACTGCTCAAACTATTGGGGTTGTTTTTGTCATGGCGGTACATCTTCAATTGTTTTTTTTCACTGTTGAAGTAGCATAGCCCGTTGTTAGTACCTATCCATAATCCACCCTGCTTTTTATCCTCTATTATGGAAAGAATGACGGGGCAAAGTTTATTCAAAGAATTCTTTAACCAGAAATGCTTGAATTTCATAGTTGCCCTATCCAGCAAATTTAATCCACCGCCTGAAGTGGCAACCCAGAAGTTTTTTTTCGAGTCTTCGAGTAAATCTCCCACATCATTATGTGTTAAACCGGAAGTGTTGGTAGAGGTATGTTTGAAACGAATAAAGTGGTCGTTGTTTGCTAATAAGTTCAAACCGCTGCCCGCTGTTCCTATCCAGAGATTTTTGTACGAATCCTGGTAGATGGCCTTAATTCTATTACCACTGATCGACTTTCCAGAATGTGGACTATTCAAAAAATAGGTAAACCTGTTGGTAGCGGGGTCATACTTGTTTAGGCCATAATCTGTTCCCATCCAAAAAATGCCCTGCGAATCGTCACATACCGCATTAACATTACTGTTACTAAGTCCTAACTCATTCATGCTTATTCTGCTGAATGATTGAAACATGTCATTACTTTTATCGTAGATGTTCAACCCAGCCAAATAACCACCTATCCACACAATTCCATCCCTGTTCTCATACAGGGCGAATGTTACATTTGAGCTGATACCGGCCATATCTGCCTGCACATAGTGAACGTTTGTCACTATTTTTTTACGCGGGTCATAAACATTGATCCCTCCACCGTCGGTTCCTATCCAGATATTGTTCTTTTCATCTTCGTAGAAACTTCTTACATTATTACTGTTCAGCGAGCCATTCCCCTGCTTTCCTTTCAGGTGTGTAAATTGCTTCCTGTCTGGAGATAAAATGGAAACACCCTGGTCTTTGTCCCTATCCATAGATTGCGCTTACTATCTTCCCATATTTCATGGATTGAATTGCTGGCGATTGAATTAGAATTACCAGGCTGGTTTTTAAGTACCCTGAAAGTATTATCGTTCCTGTTTAAAACGCTAATTCCATCAGACAGGGTTCCTATAAAAAGATCGCCAAAGCTGTCTTCGAAAATGGAGGTAACCTGGTTACTGCCGAGGCTGTTAAGAACAGAGGGCTGATTTTTGAAATGTGTAAAAGTTTTTGTTAAAGGATCAAACCTATCCAAGCCTCCCCCACGCGTTCCTACCCATATTTTTTTATAACGGTCAATATATATTTTCCACACTGTATTGCTACTAATGGTGGAACTATCGGAAGGATTGTTCTTATAGGAGTAAAACCTATCCAGCGAACGATCGTAAAAATTCAAACCTCCGTCCCAGACCCCCAGCCAAAAGTTTCATTTTCATCTTCTGCTAATGAAGTAACCCAGTCTTCAGATAAAGAATATGGATCCCTGGAATTGTGTTTATAAGTTTTAAATTTATAACCGTCGTAGCATATCAACCCGTCTGTACTGGCAAACCACATTAAACCTCTTTTATCCTGTAGAATGCTATAGATGGTAGCACTAGACTGGCAGCGTCCTGGAGATAATCTTTCAAAGTTTAATCGCTCCGGCTGTGCATAAAGTGTTTGACCAAAGAGAAGAATGAACTCGGGTAGGATAAGCAATATTTTTAAATACCCGGTATTTAGGTTCATTCAATGGTGATTTATCGATCTGTGGGTTTGCTTGTGGGTACTTCCCTGAATAAAATGCTAGAACAGTTTCACTGCCGTTTGATACCCAATATAAAAACTTAAACGGCTTTACTGGTAAATATATCTGCCATGCCTTCTATTATTCATTCAACTATTCCTTTTAATTTACGCATCACTAAATAAAAACCATTAGATGTTAGAGCCGGGTGTAATAACTTGAATAAGGGAAGGGGGCTTGGTATTCATTGTATTCCTTGAACGGTAACACTGCACATGTATTGATTAAAAATCTATAGTAGCCTCTGCTTAGCTTTCAATACTGTCTCTTTGATTCTTTTGGTTTTAGTAACAGGTAATTTTGCCAGGGCGATCAACTGGAGAAGGTTTCTTTTTTTTGACCTGGGTAACGATTGAAAATACTGGTACGCTTCGGGTTCTTTCTCAAACTCTTTTATTAATCCGACCGGTAACACCAGGTTTTCCACATCATCAAGCTGTGTCCAGGAGCCGTTTCTTTTTGCTGCTTCTATACACTCAAGCCCTGCCTGTGTCATCAGTCCATTTTGAATTAGTTTGATTATCTTCTCTTTATTTACTCTAGACCAGACACTGTCGGGCTTTCGTTTGGTAAAATACTGCTTGTAGCTTTTTTCATCGATTGATACCGCCTTGCTGTCTATCCAGCCAAAGCACAATGCTTCTTCAACTGCTTCGTCATAAAGAATGGAAGGAATTCCGCTTTTGATCTTGTAGTACCCTATCCAGACAGATGGCACCTTATTGTGATTCCCGGCAAGCCATTTTCGCCATTCGTTACGGTCTTTCGGAAAGAATACCTCCATGATCATTGCACAATTGTATTTGAGGTTTAAAATTACGGACTGTATGCTGATGGTGCAACTGGCTGCATAAATTGGCTGCCTGCAGGCACGGCCAGGGTTGACTGCGCCTTGCACAGTCAGGAACCTGGCGCAAGTGTTTCGCCGGGCGATGAAAGAATGATGATGTCGTAAGGTAATATCGAATTTCAGACATTCCCGGCGAACAACTTGTGCCGATATGCCTGAACTGCAGGCGCAAGTGTTCCAACGGGTGATGAAGGAATGATCGAAGTAGTAAGGTAATATCGAATTTCAGACATTCCCGGCGAACAACTTGTGCCGATAA
>JBBJOD010000166.1:0-9211 GCA_037721715.1 Chitinophagaceae bacterium
TCGGCTATCTTGCCAGGCTCGAACCAGATTTTGGTGGTGCCTTGCCAGTTACCAACCAACTTCGCAAGCCTGGAATGCACGCCTGTCAATATTGAATTTTCAAATTTTTCATTCATAATGATGTTTTAATCCCGGTTTTAATTTCTTCAGCTTTCCGATTGCGTTCTCAAGCGGAAGCATTTAATATGCTTTGTTTCTTTTGATTTTGGAATTGTAAGCAGCCTTTTTTTTTAGCATTTCAAGACTGCCGGTAGGACCGTATAAATGTAGTCAATAGCCTACTTAAGAACAAAACTTTCATTGCGGACTTGATCTTTATTGATCAATATTGTTGAACATACAGCCGATACAATAGCCTGCGTGTAATTCAAAGATAGAAGTTACAATTAAAGCTGCAATTAGACATCCGGCCTAAACCACTACTACTAATAACTGGTAGATGACGAGCCATGAAAGGTCCGGCTTTGTGTTGCCCCGCGATGGCATGTGATTCATGCAAAAAGTAAATTGATTAGAAAGATGAAATAATAATTTATTATTCCTATTTTGATGTTTACAAAATGAAACAGTATGAATCCAAACAAAGCGTTATGGGAAAAAGGTGACTTCACCAGAATTGCTGCAACAATGCGGGAGAGTGGTGCGGCACTGGTTGCAAAATTGGGAATTACCCATGGTCTTAACGTGCTGGATCTTGGTTGCGGCGATGGTACCACGGCAATACCTGAAGCAAAACTAGGAGCTAATGTTTTAGGTGTCGATATAGCCAGTAATCTCGTTGAGGCAGCAAAAGAGCGTGCAAAAGCAGAAGGGCTCACAAATTGTACATTCCAGGAGGGTGATGCAACTAATTTGCATGAGCTGAAAGATCAGTACTTCGATCTGGTAGTAACCATTTTCGGTGCAATGTTCGCGCCGAAACCATATGATGTTGCCAGTGAAATGGTACGTGTTACCCGTCAAGGCGGCAGAATCGTGATGGGTAATTGGATACCGGGAGATCCTACCCTTGTAGCGCAGATTTTGAAAATAAGCTCTGCATATACTCCACCCCCGCCGGAGGGCTTCGTTAGCCCTATGCTGTGGGGCGTAGATAACCATGTTGTGGAACGTTTTGAAAACGCCGGCGTAATGAAAGAAAACATATCGCTCACCAGGGATACTTTTACATTCGATGCTCCCTATCTACCTTCTGAATTCGTCAATATGTTCAGGAACTACTATGGACCTACGATGAATGCTTTTGAAGCGGCTGAAAAGAATGGTAAGGCTTTCGACCTGGAGCAGGAATTAGTAGCGCTTTTTGAAAGTCAAAACAGAAGCACCGACAAGAATACAACCTCCATACCTGCCACTTATTTGAGGGTGATGGTTATACGTTGAATCAGAAGTAAAAATTGTCGAACGCAAATGCGATGATGCGTTGTTTATTGGGCACTGTTCATTTTTATTTGAGCCTGCATAATTCTTGCTATGTTTTTAGACTTTGCTATGGCGTCCTTTGCATGTATTCCTGCAAAATTTTCATGTATCGTTTTTTCCCACAACGCAAGCCATTGATTAAAATGGGTTTTTTCGAGAGGGATTAACTTATTAAGAGCTATATGTTTAGCCATCGGGTTTCCTTTATAACCTGCTGTGCCGAATAATAGTGTTTCCCAAAACGAAACCATTATCGGAATATGTGTTTCAAAACTGAAACCGGTGATATTTTTAAAGATATGTCCAATGGTTTCATCATTTACTGCCCTTGAGTAGAACTCGTTAACAAGCTTTGTAATATCTTCCTTATTTTCGATATCTCTTTGCATGTTTATCCCTGGGTTAATAAACACAGGCTATTAGCTAGTGCCTCTACGGAGTGCAACACATGCACAGGTATTTCAATCTCATCAAGTTCAGACAAGGTGGTTGAAACTCCATTTTGCCGGTAAACAACTTCCCCCTTTAATACAAATAATTTTGAAGGTAATTGCGCCTGGTGCTCTTTTAATTCCATTCCTTTCTTGAAACCTATGGCTATTACTTTAAAATGTTCTCCTTTGTGTAAAGCCCTAGCTACCGGGTGGGTAGCAATTTCAGTGTGTTCAGCAATTTCTTTAAGTACCATAATCATAAATTCATATTAAGTGAAATAATGGCATAATACATTGCCCATCCTACAAAAAGGATAATAACGGCCCATAACCAGGAAGGAATACTCTGTGGGGTTTCACTGCCTTCTATTAAGAATTTCTTTTGATCGCCCTTACTGTATGCGTTTATCATCAAAGGTAAAATGCCATCTACAATTGCATTTTCTTTAATCCCTTCTATGGATATTGCCGGACCGTTGCAGACAGTAAATGGAATGTTTCGAACACCTTCTTTGCCTTTATACCCTTTACTAATTATTTTTAGAACATGGTTGCCATCTACTATTTTGGTTGTGTCAAGTTCAAAATGAATAGGCACGGAATACTCGCCTATGGGTTTTAGCTCATCATCCATATATATCAATACAGTGCTTACAAATGACATATTATTGCTCGTTTAAAAATGAATATTTGATATGGTTGGCATTGCTTTCGTTTGGCTTTAGCAATAATTTAATTGATAAGAATAGGGCAAAAAGTACAATTAATGTAATAGCAGTTACAATTACATAATCCCAATTACTCTGTGGGTTACTGCCATGCGTTATACCCTGTAAGAACTTAGGCTTGTTGCGTTCGCAGACCGGGCAGGCATTTGCCGATGAATGTACCACGATAAGGAGGAGTGTAATGATCGTGTTTTTCATTTTGAAGCGGCTTTAAGTTTTACAAAATCCATTATTTTCGAAATTTCCTGGGTTGTTACTTTTTTACCGGTATTACCCCAGCTTGTTCGTTCGTAATTAATAATGGCAGCAACAATATTTTCGTCAAATTCCATATTGGTACCCACAGCAGCCATTACGCCATACTCCGGATGCGCATCGTATCCATTCATAATAATATCTACATATAGTTCCAGGTTATCTCCGTTTACAATTGCGCTACCTTTAAGCGGTGGAAAAGCCCCTTTAAGGCCTTCACCATTTTCCTGGTGGCAGCTTTGACAATTGGCTGAGTACAACGCTTTGCCGTCCACTTCTGACTTTCCCCCTGCACTCACCAGGTCAACAGTATTTTCTTCCTTTTCGTATAAAAATTCGAAAGGCTTTTCACCATCTGGCAATGCAGCCTGTTTTAAAGATTTTATATAAGCTAATAATTGTAGAGCTTTTTTTGTCGCCACTACTTTTCCTGTTCTTCCATTTAAGAATTGCGGCGGCATACTTACAACAACATCATTTTTAGCTGGATTTTCTTTAAATTCAAAGAGCCATTCGTAGCTTGGCATGATGGACTGGGCAACTACTGAACGAGGATTAAAAAGGTGCATTAAGTTCCAGTCTTTACTGGGTTGCCGGCTGCCTACGTTGGTAAGATCAGGACCGGTACCTCTGTACCCATAAGCGTTGCTGTATTTACCCACACATTCATTCTATGCATATTGGCATAATCTGCAGCCATTCCTGGCCGGCTGCCAAATACTTTGTCCATGTCTACATTGCGTACCTGATGGGTATGACAACCCACACAACCCTCAGAAATATATATGTGCTTTCCCGCCAACGCATCACCAGTTAAAGGTTTCGTGCCTGGTAATGGTCCGTTGTTTCTCTGGTTATTTAAGGCTGGTTGTATGGCAGTTAAAAAAGTCAGCGTCAGGAAAAGCAGGCCTGCAATGGTATAAAGTTTAATATGATTGTTGAATATATTCATAGCAGTAATTTAATTTGTGGTAGTAAAATCGTTTCTCAATTGCTTAAAGGCTTCATCTTTGATATCAATTTTATCTGCAGATTTAACTGTCATTTTATAAAAGTTATAAAAGTAAATAAGGTGAGAAATAAACATTAAGCTACCACCTATTGCACGCCAGATCCAATAGTCGAACATCATCACTACGGTATCAATAAACGGCTTATGATCCATCCACATAAGTCCCTTAAGCGTACCACCTATCATCAGGGGAACGCTGTACAAAAGCAATCCAATAAAAGCCAACCAAAAATGAGCTCCTACAAGGTGTTGAGGAGGTTCCTTGCCCGTAAGTCTTGGCACTATTGCATAGGTGCCCCCCCCAGATAGCAAAAGTGATAATGCCATAAAAACCTAAATGCGAATGAGCTACGGTAAAATCAGTAAAGTGCCATAATAAGTTTGTAAAACGAAATGCTTCAGCGGTGCCCTGCATACTCACCAGGAAATAATATACTATTGCAGTTAAAAAGAATGGCAGTGTGTAACTGCTCGATACTTTATTACTTTGACCTTTAAAAGTCATGAAGAAATTTATTGTTGCAGCCACTACAGGGATTATCATACCCATACTGCCTACAATGGCTACTGTTTGCAAACACCATGGAATAGCGCTGAAAACAAAGTGGTGGGTACCGATAATCGTATAGAAAAGAATCTGCGTCCAAAAGGCCAGGATACCCAGGCTGTAAGCATAAATAGGTTTATTCAATTGCTGTGGAATAAAATAATAGAGCAATCCTACAGTAAAGAGTGTAAACCACATTCCAACTCCTGAGTGCATGTAATACCCCTGGGTGATGGTTTCGCCTATTCCGTTCTGCCAGAAAGGAAGGTAGGCAGTAAGAGCAACAATGATGGTGAAGATAAGTGCCGAAATAATAAACCAGTTTGAGATATAAATTTCTTTTGTAGTTCGGCGGGCAACTGTTTTAATAAAGTTTATTACGGTCAGGATGAGCGCTACTGCAAACAGGGCCATTATTGGCCATATATATTCCCTGAACTCGCCCCCGCCATTGTTGATACCCGCTAATAAACTTATACTACCTAAAGTAACCTGCAGGTTTGTTAAAACCAATGCTATCCAACCCCATTTTACACTGTATAACTTAGTATTGCTCACAGTGGGAACTACGTAATAGCCCAGGCCCAAAATGCCCAGGGAAGCCCACCCCCAAAAAACAATATTAGTATGTACCGGCCGTAGCCTGCCGAAACTTAACCAGCTGATGTGGTCGGCATCTGGCATTACGAATTTAATACCCACATACTCGCCAATGGCTGTTCCTATCACCAACCATAATGCAGCACACCCTAAGTACCAAATAATTAATTTCGAAATTCCAGGATCCAGGCTTGGTCTTACAGCAGCTTTCTTCTTTGAAGCAGTAAAATGTACCTCATGCTTATCGCTGACATTTTGAATAATACCTTTAGTGTCTTCTGCCACTTCGTTGCCAGCCAGTTCATTATGTTGTAAGGAAAATTCCAGGGCTTTCTTGCGTTGTTTTAACTGGGTTTCCAGTTCACTATTTTCATTGACCTTTAATTGCTCGGCAAGGAGTTTGGCTTGTATTATTCTTTGTTCATTAGCTACTCCGGTGATAGCATACCTGGCTTTATTCATTATCAATATAACAGCCAGCAAAACTGGTAATACAAGCAATACCACCGTGATTATTATACCAGGCTGAGAGAGTAAGGAACTACTGCTGGCTTCAGTTGTTTGAGCCATTGTCAAATTTGACACAAATAATAAAATTAGGAGACTAACTGTTCTTGTCAATACGGTAAAAGGAGCACCATTTTTCTTAGAATCTTCACTTACTGTTTTAGATTTTACTTGTAAAAACGTATCTATCTGCTGGGAGTCAAGATTATGGAATAAGTCAGCGGAGCTTACAGAGCCTGACGGGTTATAATTACCCGCACTTTGTAGAAACTTGACATAACTATAGAGAAATGCAAAAACCAGAACAAGAAATACCAGTAGAACAATCAGTACAAGTCCTAGAAAGTTGCTTTCCGAATCAATAAAGTTAGATGCTTTATTTTGGGCGTTTGCCGATACGAGAGCTGTTACAAAAAGGGGTAACGTAACGGCAATTCTTTTAAAAATTGATTTCATATAAAATATATTAAGACCTTTATATCTTTTATTAAGTAAAATAAATCAAATTTTTTTAAGGAAGAACTTTCCATTGTCTAACGGTTCATTAAAATTTCCGATAGTGTTCTTCTCCAGCATTGCTATCAGATGTTTTTTAATTTCTTTGTATTCATTATGAACCGGGCAGGGATTTTTTTGTGAGCAGTCTTTTAATCCCAGTACACATTGGTTGTAAATTTTGTCGCCATCTATTGCTTTTACAATATCAGCGATCGATGTTTTTTGTTCTGCCTTTTCCAGGTAAAACCCGCCATTTAAGCCTTTAATAGATTTCACCAGATTTTTGCGGCTGAGTTCCTGTAATATTTTTGCAATAAAATGTTTTGGTGCATCAATGCTCTCAGCCACTTCTATCACACCTACCCGCTTGCCATTTCTTGACTTTTGTGAGATACAAATCATTGCCTTGATGGCATACTCACAAGATTTTGAAAACATTGATGTACATTTTATGGCACAAAAGTAGCGAAGGATAAGCAATAAAAGACATATTTGTCTTTTATTTACACAAGTACTTTTGATTATATATGCTTACATGCGTTATCTCTACATGTTTGTATACATGCAAATGTCATCACCAACGTTTAGGCTATCATGCATTTTTAGTGTAAATTGGTTGGAAATGTCAAGCAGGCAGCAGTTAGTTCGTTTACAAAAGAGAATGCTGGTTCATGCATTGGGCGACCTTTAGTTTCGTATGCTAAGCCAGATTTTCATTTCCGGTCCTGAAGTACATGCTGATTAATGGATACCGTGTCGAAAACCACCATGTACATCTTGTTCGTTTACTTGTGGAGAAATAAGTTGTTTGCCGATATTAGAGCCATTTAGAAATTCCATTGCTCCCGGTGATTTCCTCTGTCTTTTTTGTTTTAAAAAATTTCAGTTGCTTACTTACAAGACCCGCTTAACAATCATCATACAGACGGCAGTGTTACAACCATTGCCAATATGATCGAAACGAATCTTAGACAATTGCTTAACGATAATGATATACCTGTTTTAATACGGCCAAAGAATTTTTACCTGTTATAACAAATTAAATACTCAGTTAAATGCGCCCACATTCCAGGTAAACACAAAGCAGTTTAACACCAGATGTTGCACTTGAAATATTAAAAGAAGGCAATGAAAGCTTTGTAAAAAATCTAAAAGCCAACCGAAATTTATTGCAGCAGGTGAATGAAACCTTTAATGAACAATTTCCCTTCGCAACAATACTAAGTTGCATAACTCACGATCCTCGGCAGAGTTGGTTTTCGACCAGGGCCTTGGTGACATCTTCAGTATTCGTATTACAGGCAATATCATAAACGAAGATATTTTAGGCAGGATGGAATTTGCCACCAAAGTAGTAGGAACAAAAAACTATTGTAGTGTTAGGGCATACAAAATGCGGTGCTATAGTAGGTCCCTGCAACCAAGTTGAAATGGGAAACCTTACTACTTTACTTAATAAAATTCAACCAGCCATTTATAGTGAAAAGACAACTGTTGAAAACCGGAACGGCGCAAATGCAGAGTTTTTGAGCAATGTTACTGAAATTAATGTGTTTCTAACAATAGACAGAATCAAAAGGGAAAGCCCCATAATTGCCGAACTGGAGCAACAAGGTGCTATTACAATCATAGGTGCGCTCTATGACGTAGAAAATGGCAGGGTAACGTTTTTCAATTAAACATTTTGACTGATGCCTGATAGGAGTCTTCAAAAGGGCTAAATGCGAAAAAGAAGATTGAGCAAATACCAGAGTTGTTTTAATGTGGTGTAGCCCTGCTATTCATTAGGGAAATTTCTTTTAATGGTTTTTCCTGCCTTTATAAATCCCCCTTTTGTTTTGTTTTAAATATTTTAGAAAGGAAACCAGTGTCAGAATAGAACCACTGATTAAAGAAACAATTACAAAGTTTAAAAAGTATGGTTCATTATCTTCTGTAATTCCGCCTGTTGAAAAGAAAATAAAAGCCGTCATAAAAATCATTGCTAATACAGCTGCGATAACTCCTGTGCTTTTCATTGTTGACCTATAGAAAACGTGCAGAAGAATCAATACTGGTAGTAAATTCGCGATAATATTGGCAGTCACTATATTTCCCGTGTTATCTGACGAAATATATTTATTAATTAATGCAATGAATCCGCCGTCAACAGTTAGTATTAATATTTGTATGGCTGGAATAAAAGAAGAAGCAATAAATATTCCGGTCAATATAAGCGGTGTAGTAAGGTGATTTCTTAAGGTTGGTTCCAAAGGATTTTTTTTAATTGAAAGTGTCATTATGCTTGCGCCCGACATCTACTCGTATACTGATAGGCTTTTATCAGTCGCTATTCCAGGTGATTCTTTAACTGAACAACTGTCTGGAATTAAAAGGTGAGAAATTTGTTTTTGTTTCTAAAAGTTTACTCAATGACTGCGGAAGCTTAAAACCTAATTCATATGCGTTTTCACTTACAGATAATACGGTAGTGGAAAATATTTCCTTTGCTTTTTCAATTAGTATTTCATGTATCTGTCGTTGCGTACTTTGATTGTTAACGCTTTAAGCAGGCCATTAAGATATCTGGGTGATAGATTCAAAGCTTCGAAAATGCTATGAAGCGTTGGCAATCCTTTATTTAACAAAGAATGGCTGTTAAGATCATCCATCATTGCATTGTCTAAACGAACCAGGATGTAAAGTTGAAAATTTTCCGGGTAATAAATTGTCGTTGACAAAACCGTTCTGCATAAGTCAGCAATAAATTAAGTTGCGCAATATTTCATCCTGGCTGAATTCATCAATATTCGAGCGTTATTCCGTCTCAAGATTTCGCATGTTAGTTATAATCGTTTCTTCTTCATTGGCAGAAAGAAACAAAGCTTCATGTACCGATTAACTGAAGTATTCATACTGGTTGATCTTTACAGCAAGCGGAGTATTCCAAAGAAAATCGGGATGGACGAGTTAATGGGAGATGATTGTTATTAGCAAGTTGCTCTAGGTAAGGAGAGCGTAGTACGTTGTAGATCCTGGCATAAACAGTGTGACCGTTCCTGGCGAGAACAGCTGCGGCAGCGTATTCGAAACCGGTACTGCTTCCGGTAAATAATATAATAGGCATGTTATATTCATTTTTGAAGATAGACGTATCAGTTTTATAATTTGTCAGGAGCAATAGACTGGGGTACCAGGTTTTTCACAGGCTTGATGCTTTTTAAGTAAG
>JBBJOD010000167.1:0-9206 GCA_037721715.1 Chitinophagaceae bacterium
TTACCTCTGCAAGGCGATGGCCATGAGCCGAAGTACACTCAACCGCAAACTAAAATCACTATTAGATATTTCTACCAACGATCTTATCCGTCAGTACCGTTTGCAAAAAGCCACTACCTTACTCTTATCGGGTCTGGACATTACAGAGGCTGCTTATAAAGTTGGTTTCAGCAGTCCCTCTTATTTCAGCCAATGTTTTAGAGAACAATACGGCATTACACCATCTGACTATATTTCGAAGCAAAGTTGACGCAAAATTGACAGTTTTTGACTTAATTCTTACAGTGCAAACTTTGGCTGGGAAGTAAATTGTTGCCGTATTATAACCTGGTATCTTTTCTAAACATTCATAACTATTAAAATCTAAGCCATGAGTAGTTCGAGC
This sequence comes from Chitinophagaceae bacterium, assembly GCA_037721715.1. GTDB lineage: Bacteria > Bacteroidota > Bacteroidia > Chitinophagales > Chitinophagaceae > JADCRZ01. The sequence goes on from JBBJOD010000167.1 coordinate 386, forward strand.
AAAACTTTTTTTGCAACGGCGTTGATAGCCATTGCTTTGTCTGGTAATTCCTATGCACAGAACATGATTGTCAACACTTCCGGTGCAACAGCTTTCACAAATGAAAGTCCTGCATCCGAAGGAAAGATTGATAAAGGTGTTGCGGTAGTGACTACCATCATAGCAACACGGTTTTCCAGCTTATTTCCAGGTGCTACCATGCAGCAGTGGTCAAATCGTTCGGATAATTTTTGGGTAACGTTCTTGGATAAGGACCGGAAAGCCAGTGCCTGCTTTACCTCAAGTGGAAAAATGAATTATGTAATCAAAAATTGCGAATTAGAACACCTGCCCGAATCATTCCGCAAAACGATCAGGAAAAAATACAGCTCGTATACCCTGTATAAAGCTATTGAAATCAAGGCCTACGATGCTGTGGCCTACCAGGTGGTCTTAGAAGATGCCAGCCAATACATTACATTGAAAGTGGTGGAAGGAGAGGTTGAGCTAATACAGCAAGTGAAAAAATCAGTTGATTAAAAGTGAACGATACTATCCGGGCTTTACCATCAAACCATATGCAAGGATATATTTGCTTTGATCTAGTTCGATTTTGGGTTTTTGCACCACCACTACCGGCGCAATTTTTCTATCTTAGTAATATGTTCCCTTGCTGGCCCGAGGTATCACTTTATTTCATACATCTGCACCCAATTGTTCCAGCCCGGTCGTAGCCGGCTTTCATTAAATAATATTTGCAATGGGAATCCAGCGGTTGTACGCCGCCGGATTTATTATTATCAGGTGTGCCCGGAAAATACCAGTCAGAGGTGGACAATATCCATAGCGCGCACCCGCCACGCAATGATATGAAATGGTTGTGCCCGTCGAAACGTTCACTTTCGTTCCACTCCCACACTTCATTAAAGATAAAGTTTCCGCCATGTATTTCTCCTGCCCTTTGCCACTCCCATTCGGTAGGCAGGCGCATACCCGCCCAATGGGCATACGCTCTTGCATCGTCTAAAGATACATAGACTACTGGTCTTGTTTTGAGCGTATCAGGGCAGGCCTTTCCATTCCAGTGCTTCAGGTAGTTTACTGCGTCATTTGGTTGGTATCCTGTGGACTTTATAAAATTTTCAAATTCACCGTTGCTCACGACCCTTGGCATGATGTGAAAACCGGGCGTTTTAATCGTTGTATGATGAACAATCAGCTCCTTACCGAAAACATTCCTTTCCAGTTTATAATCGTTATTGTTCTTTCCGTTTGCATCAGGGAAGCAGTTGCCTTCTCTTCTATAATGTTTAGTAACCAAAAGAAATTCACCAGCTTTAATGGGTAGGAATGGAGGTGTATTTTTCTGCGTAGAACTTGCCACCTGGGGCACCGGCTTACTAAATTTGGTAGATGTGGTCTCTATGTGTGCATCTACAGCAGGATATTTTTTTGTAGACTCTTCTTTCAGTTTTTTCAATAACCTTAATATGGTGGGCGAAGGCGTTGTTTTGCCGCCGAGTATACAACCAAAGCGTTCCACCGGCACCACTACTTTCTTATTGGCTACAGGTAATTTCTCGCCATTCCATAAATCGTAATACATCATAGAAGTGTCCTGTACAGTCAATTCAACCTGCTTTACAACTCCGGCAGAATCAGTAACAATATTCCAGATCTTATAGTCATTATTTTCCCATGATGAAACATGCACCCCCGGGATGACCAGCCGGCAGATAAGGCTGCCACAGGTCGGAAGTATATAGTGTTGCAAACTGCTGGTATATGGCATTGATCATACGCAAGTCCCTTCTGTCTTTGGCATTCCAGGTATTCATATAGCCGAATATGTTCTCCCATATCAAAATGCCCTGTGCATTTATCCAGCTGTATGCCATTGAGTTTTGCCTGTCTTTTTCATTCCTGTTAATCTTCCATTGTATATGTTCTGGTATCAACCATTTAACTCTTGAGATACCGTTGTTGTTAAAGGGTTGAAGTGTTTGTCCCCATGAACCTGTTATGCCGTTATATCCCTGAACGTTTTGTAAACTGGGATGATGCTCTGTACCGATGCTGATGCCCCTTTTTGCCTTATCCAACTCTATTTGAAAATCTCCTGCATCAAAAAATGTATCAAAAAATAATCCGTCTGCATCAATCTTACTGATGATCTTTGACCAGTGTTGCGCATCAGAAAGACGATCGGTTTTGCGCGTATCAATCTCCCAGGGTGTGTAAGGAAAATAAACCTTTACCCCATTTTCATGAAATGTTTTTACAACCGCTTTTAAACCATCTAATCCACCGGGTACAGCCTCCATAAAGTCCCACGTATTACGGTCATCTATGCCTATGTTTGGATAACTGAACCAGACGAGGACAGATTGAAAACCGCCGAATTCTTTCTTTATCTTATTGCAATACCTTTGAACGGTAAACATCTTTTTATCCGCATCCCAAAAATCCTGGTCCCATATGTATGTAAAGCCGGAGATAAAATTGCTCTTTACCCACTGCATCTCCTTTCTGTCATACAACTGCCTATCAATGGCGGTTGATTTCGGATAGAATGAATACTTCAAGGCATCATATATTTTTTTGTTTATTCCATTTGAAGGTATAGAAAAAGTAAGCCCCTTAATATTAATGTCTGCAGTAGTGTCTCCTTCAAAAAGTATAACCGGCTGCACCATCAATATTGAGGTATCAAAATCCGGTATGCGGAATTCACTGTGCAAAGACGTCCATGTAGAAGTAATGGTTAGGGTGCTAATAAGATCAGTCTTGATTATTGCATGGCTCATCTCCTGGCCGATCTTAATGTAAAGGAGATTTACCCGGAACCTGGTACTACCGTTGCTACTTTTTGCAAAGCCTATGAAAGTAATTTTATCGTTAGGATGAAGGCGCATATCGTTTAATACACGTTTAAAATGCAGCCTTACCGGATTACTTTTTGACACTTTTAATTGCAGGAACATGGCAGCAGTATCATTCAGATGGTGCCTTAAATGGGTTTGATAATCTTTCATTTTTTTATACCACTTATCCCAGTTTTCACCAAATTCCGGGGGAGCAATTACCGTCTCGTTTTCCTTAATATCCTCAAATTGCCAATACTTCCACGTAACAGGCATCGCCCAATCAGACCTGATTACAAATTGTGAAAAGGGGAACGTGAGATAGACAGTATCTTGTTGTGCTTGTAAATGCTGACCAACAAATAGCAAGTTAAATAAGATAACTAGCCGGCATTTTGTGTTCCTGATTTTCTTTGTCATTATATTTACGGCAACCATTTTTTTTCAATGCTTTGGCGAAATAATTGCGTATGGCTGCAAATTCCGGCCTGATCTCAGCGTTCGAAATTTCGAATACAATTTCCAAAGGGGCATACTGTTTATCTTCAAAATTTTTTATGGTACCGCCTTTTGCCTGGTGTAATTTATATTGATCCCAGTTCAAAAAATACGCCGGTATGTGGCCACTTTTGCCGTCCCGTTCCCAGCGGATAGCGAATACATCCTTACGGTCTTTAAAAAGCGATTTGAATATTGCAAGTTTCTGCTCCATATCTCTACTTGCAAGTTAATTATGATAAGGATAGCTTCGCTTTAAGTGAATAAAAGAACTGAAATTTATTCATGATCATTTTCTTGAAATTTTACACTTCACTTCCCTGGCGTTTAATATTTGGGAATCGGTTCATTAAGGTTTTGGCCCCGGAAGTAAATGGAGAAATATAAACTTTGTTTCGGGAGTTCGACAGCACAATATTTAGGGTTATAAGGAGCAAGGGCGCTAATCCGGGCGAACGCTCCGATATCAGGGGGACAATGGAGCCTCAAAATTTCAATCTTAAATGAATTTTACGATTTATATTTCGGTGGGAATAGCAAAATAAATTAAATTCATGCTTAAACAGGATAGCAATTTCCTGTGTTGAAAAAGGGTAGTTTAAAAAACCACTAGAAACTAATGCTTATGACGATCAGGAAACTTACCTCGTTCCTTCTGCTTATGCTCTCAGTTCTCACCATTTTTGCACAGGAAAATACAGCATCGGTAAAAGGTGTAGTGAAAGACAATATAGGAAATCTACTTGTGGGAGTGAGTGTGCGCGCCGTTAACACTTCCACTAATTCTGGTTCCGGAACACAAACAGATTCCGAAGGAGCTTTCAGTTTTCAACGGCTGCCCGTAGGGCCTTACAGTTTTACATTCACTATGATCGGCCTTCAAACCCAGAACATGGGTGGCTACTCCCTTAAGGCTGGTGAAACCACTACAGTAAATGTAACCATGACTGATTCCTCCCAATCGTTGGACCAGGTTACTGTTGTTGGATATGGTAGCCAGCGGAGACGCGATCTTACCACAGCAGTAGTAGGTATCAAAGCGAAGGACATGGAAAATCAACCTATCAATAATGTCGCGGAAGCCATGGTTGGAAAAATGACAGGAGTGCAGGTTGTGCAAGGCACTGGTCAGCCGGGAACGCCATTATCCATAAAGGTAAGAGGTGTCGGTACCATTACCGCAGGCACCGAGCCGCTGTATGTAATAGATAATTTTCCTACTTCAGGGAACAATCTCAATACACTGAATACATACGACATCGAATCGATAGAAGTATTGAAAGACGCATCATCATCAGCTATTTATGGATCGAGGGGATCGAATGGTGTGGTGATGATTACCACCAAGCAGGGTAAAAGAGGAAAACCCGTTGTAGCTTTTAACTCAATGATTGGCGTGCAAAGTGTCGCTAATAAAATCGATATGCTCGATGCTTATGGTTATGCGTCACTGGTGCAGGATGCAAGAAACAATGCTTATTCCGATCAAATGGTGTCGAATAACCTGAGGCGGCAAGCGCAGGGGTTAGCTCCAATCAATTTTACGCTGAATGATAACAATGCCACAAGGCTTATCAACACTGCAAATAATACGAACACGATTATTCCGGTAGAAATACTGCCCTATTTAAGCGGAACACCCGGACTTGTAAATACAGACTGGCAGGATGAGATTTTTAAGAAAGCAATGATCCAGCAACATTCAGTATCTGTTTCGGGCGGGTCTGACAATTTACGTTACTATACTTCTCTGGAATATTTGAACCAGGATGGAATCATCACCAATAGCAATTTTCAACGCTATGGTGCGCGTGTAAATCTTGATGGTAACAGGGGCATTTTTAAATTTGGATTAAACTTCAATCCTTCTGTCATCACCGAAAAGAGAGTAAACAGTGACGGTACTTATACCAGCCCGGAAGGTGGTGGTGTGGTTTCATCTGCTTTACACTATGCTCCTATCTGGCCAGTTTTTAATCCCAATGGCTCTTATAGTTTTGCTGAAAATTCGTGGAATGGTGATGCAAGAACACCATTACCTAGTGGCACAGTGGTAAGTGGAAATAACCAAACCCAGGCCTGGAACCCGGTAGCGCTGGCCAGGATGCAAAAATTTACTGTCAACTCCACGAGAATTCTTGGAAATATTTTCGCGGAAGCTGCATTTACAAAAGATCTTAAATACAGGATCACATTTGGCTATGATTTGTTTAACGCTCGTACAGATAAGTTCAGGCCATCTACTATTCCATTGGCGAATACCACAGGTAACCCTGAAGCGAATGCAACCGGTTCATCAGAAACTGGAAATTCTCTAAACTGGCTGGTTGAACAAACCCTGAGCTATAACAAAAAAATCAACGAACACAGTTTCGCATTGCTGGGTGGATGGTCCCTGCAAAAAGATGATGCAAGAAGCAACTATGCGTTTGCTTCATCAGGATTTATCAGCAACCAGATCCCAACGCTGAATGCGGGAATAGTTACGGCAGGTAATTCCCTGCAAAGCCAATGGACTTTAGCATCTGGTATCGCCAGGCTTCAGTATAATTATATGGGAAGATATTTATTAACTGCCTCTATGAGAGCTGATGGCTCATCCAAATTTGGAAGCAATAATCGCTGGGGCTATTTTCCTTCTGTATCTGCAGGATGGAGGTTGTCTGACGAAACATTCCTCAAAACTTCTAATCTTATTTCAGACCTGAAACTCAGGGCCAGCTATGGCCTGACTGGTAATTTTAAGATACCTAACTATGGGGCCTTGGGTTCTTTGTCGTACTACGCATATGTATTTGGTGGAAACACACCCGGTTCAATTAATGGTGCAGCCCCAAGCAGCCAGCCTAACCCGGATTTAAGTTGGGAGAAAACAGCACAGATTAATTTAGGGGTAGATGGCGGATTGTTTGGCAACAAACTGACCTTCTCCTTCGATTATTATAATAGTAATACAACCGACCTGCTGCTAAATGTTCCTGTGCCACTTTCAACCGGATTTAGTACGGAACTGGTAAACATAGGAAAAGTAAACAACACGGGATTTGAAGTGAACCTTGGCACACAACAAAGATTCGGCAATGTAAGCTGGAATGCATCGGCGAACTTTTCTACAAATGAAAATAAGGTCATCGAACTTGGGCCTGGCAACGCCGATATTATCAATACGGGTTCTGTTGCCAACGCTTACTTTATAACCAGGGTTGGACAGCCAATCGGTTCTTATTTTTTGCCAAAACAACTGGGCGTATTTAAAACACAGGAAGAAGTAAATGCCTATCCTCATTTTGTTGATGCAGCAAGCAACTACAATTTAGCAACTGCAAAACCTGGTGATTTTAAATTTCTCGATGCAGATGGTGATAAACTTATTGACCTCACCAAAGACCGTGTGATCATCGGAAGCTATCAGCCAAAGTTTACCTATGGATTTGCCACTGATTTTGCGTGGAAGGGCTTTGACGTCTCTGCTTCCTTGCAGGGGATATATGGAAACAAAATTCTTAATCTTGCACGCCGGTATTTTTATAACCACGAAGGAAACATGAACAATTATGCAGGAGCAGTGAATCGATGGAAATCTGAATCTGAACCAGGCAGTGGTGAAAATGTTCGGGCTAACAGAGTTGGTAAAGGACAAAACGGGATTACATCCTCATGGCATGTGGAAAGTGGAAGTTACCTGAGAATCAGAAATATTACACTCGGTTATTCAATGAAAGGAAATATTTTGCAAACTACAGGATTAAATAAAGCAAGGCTTTATATCAGTATACAAAATCCATTCATTTTCACGAATTATAAAGGTTACAATCCTGAAGTATCTAATCGTACTGTTACTACTACGAATGGTGAAGACTACGGTGTTTATCCAACTTCGAAAACTGTTTCCATAGGCGTTAATGTAACTTTATAAACTATCGACCAATGAAAAATTACAAACTTTATATATTATTTTTTACCATCTCGGCCTTCGCGTTTGGCTCCTGTAAAAAGTTCCTGGACTTAAAGCCCATTGATTCACCGACTGAAGATAATTTTTATGTAGACGAAAAAGGTTTGCAGGGTGGTTTAACAAGTTGTTATGACGCATTGCAGGACAACGGCCTGTACGGAAATATTTTGCTTTCTCTTACTGAGATTCGCAGCGATAACATGGAAGATAACGACCAGGGTGCCAGCGGTGGGGTGCGATACCAGATTGAATCTTTTGCGGAAAGACCAGACAATACGCTGGTAACGGAATCATGGCTCGCCCATTTCAAGGCTATCTATCGCTGCAATGTTATCTTAAGCAGGGCCGCTGAGATAACGATGGATTCTACAAGAAAGAATCAAATCATCGGAGAAGCATCATTTCTTCGGGCACTTAATTATTTCAATGCAACAAGATTGTGGGGCAAGCTTCCCCTCATCACCAAACCACAAACAAGTGCTGAAGCAAGAAGTAATACACGGGCGGACACCACAGCTATTTATGGCCAGATCATTTCGGACCTCACCATTGCTTTGAATAATTTGCCTGCGAGCTGGCCCGATGCACAGCGCGGCAGGGCCACTAACTTTGCAGCAAGGGGATTGTTGGCAAAAGTTTATCTGTACCAGAAAAAATATGACCTGGCAGTGTCTACCATACTGCCATTGGTAACGGCTATTAATGCAGGTACGATTGTTAGCCTGGTGCCACAACCCGTTACATTTCCAAATGCGATGAAGACAAGCAGGGATATCATTTTTTCCGCGAGATTTCTTTTAGGTGGTATCGGTGAATCAGCTAATCAGAACAATCGTTTTAGAAATGTAGGAGGTAATAATGCTGTGATCTTGCCTCCATCACTATTTGAGCCAGGAGATAACAGGAGAGCATTGGTTGCTCCAACAAGCGCAGGTGGGGAAAGGCCTGGTAAGTACAATGGTACTCAGGTGAATAATGAAACGAGCATGGACATACCGATTGTTCGTTGCGCCGAGGCCATGCTGATCTATGCCGAAGCCTTGAATGAAACCAGCTATCCAAATACAACGGCCTTTACAGCCCTTAATGCAGTACGAACAAACGCCGGCATCACAGCGCTTACCTCAGCTACGTTAACAACCCAGTCCAGTTTCCGCGCTGCGGTTTATAAAGAAAGAAGGCTTGAACTCGCATTAGAATGTGATCGCTGGTTTGATATTGTTCGCATTGGCCAGATGCCTTTCATATTTCCATTAGCGACTGCTTTCAGAAAAGTGTACCCGGTTCCGCAAACGGAAATACAAAATATTACCAAACAGGCAGGGTGGCAGAATGAGGGGTATTAGTGGCGTGGAGATTCATTTAAACATTATTCAGCTGATCAAACAGAACTTCTAAAATAGCAAACCATTGCGATATGGGCTCGTTATCGAAACAGGCTGACTAAAAATGCTAAATACAGTCCTTTACAATCGCATAAACGATTACAGTCTCTTTTTCTTGCCCTGGTATGATAAACGATCAT
>JBBJOD010000168.1:0-9204 GCA_037721715.1 Chitinophagaceae bacterium
GACTCACCATGGCGGGGATAAGCTCAAAGGCCGCGGGGGGATTGGAGAATAAAAGAAGATTTAATGAAGGCAGTGAATTACAAAGTGAAGAGTTTAGTGATGGTAGTGGACTGGAGTGGTATGATGTTAAAGCAAGGTTTTACGACCCGCAATTAGGACGGTTTATGCAGGTTGACCCTGAGTCTGACGAAGAAGACCAGGAAAGTTGGGAGCCTTATCAATACGGATTAAATAATCCAATTTCTCATAATGACCCTGATGGTAAAATTTGGAATTGGGTTATGGGTGCAGTTGTTGGTGCTGCTGTTGATTATGCTTTTCAAGTTGGCTCAAACTTAGCAGAAGGTAAATCTACAAGTCAATCATTTACTCAAGTTGACGGAAAACAAATTCTGATTGCAGCTGGAGCAGGAGCGTTGACTTCTGGAGCTTCCGTCCTTACTGGAAAAGTTGTGGCTAAGACTTTACAACCAACGGTAAACAAACTTGTTCAAAGCAACGTTGTCAAACAATTTGGTGCTATTGGTAAAGATGTAATAAAAAATACAGGCATTAAATTAAGCAAGGTTGCAAATGCCACTACTACGGCGAAGATTGGTAAATTTACTAAAATAACGGAGGTAAGAAAAGGAATAGGTCCGGGACAATCGAGAGCAGTTTATGAACGGGTAAAAAACGCAGATGGGAAAGTTATACGAAATATCAAAACGTCTTATGACAGAGCAAATAAGGTTCAGAATATAAAACCTAAAGAATTACCAAATAACTAAAAATATGCTACTAAGTTCCATAGTAAAAATGTCAAGTGGTAAAAAAGATGTACGTGAGTTTAAAAAAGAGATTAGTAATGAAGTTGAAACTTATAAAAAACTATTAAGCACAAATAGTACAAGAATTCCAATAATATTCGAAGAAGATGCGGATTTGGATAGTATTAATTTTACGCAATTATTTTCTCTTATACAAACAGGGCAACTAGATGCATATGAATCCAGTTATATAGCTGACGCAATAACTTTATCAGAGCACTTTAACTGCCTAAAAGAAAGTGACGCTTATCTTCTTGAAAGTATTGTTGTTGACTTATCCAATTGATTTATTCAGGTCGTAGATACCAGGAAGCTACAACAAAATTATTTTTGCAAGTACTTATGTCACAGTTTTAGACGTTGCAATGTCTTGTGATCTGCAACTGTAGCTTCTGTATGAAATTAAATATAAAGAAGCCATTGGTTTGTAAAAGAGCCGGTGGCTTTTTGTTAACAAGTAAATGATTTTATGCCCGGGATTTTTAAATGGCTCCGCCGATTTTGCTCTGGAGTATTTAGCAGTCACGAAAATGCAGATATTTATATAAAGAAATATAATTTAAGGGCTTATTGACTTTATTTCCCTTTGATATAGGTACAATGACTGGGCAAATAGTAACAACTATTTTTCACTTCAAAGGCAAATGAACATTCAGCTGAGTTCATAGGGAAATTCACTTCTGCAAGTCAAGAGCATTTCCATTACGAACATGGCAAACGAAAATAAATAGTTATAATGTGTGATTAGTACCAAAGATCAAGGTTTTATCATCCCAGCTGGCCGTCGCTGCAGGCTTTATTACGTCAGGCCATTTTGCAGCGGTCTGCGAAATCTCTAACGGTGCAGGATGCTAAAATACGCTGAATTTACACGCCTGCTTTAGTACAAAAGACTTTGGGCACTTGCTATTTTTAGGCTCATTATTGGAAATTAAGCGTATGAATGATAATGCACTGAACTACAAACGATGGCGATGGGCCGGAGTAGTATATGATACAGTTCATACGAATGGATGATCTGGAACTGAGGAAATTCTTGCAGATACATAGATTCGCATGTATGATGTTAAATGATTCACCTTATTTATTTGGGAAGAACAATCCTGATTAAATAATATCTCATTTGGATTGCTTACTATTAAATAAAGCTACAAAAGTTATTCAGGCAACTGTTCTTATTTTAGTCCTGGACGATGCAACTGGTGTGGGAGTAATTGATGACATAGCAATTCCTGTTTTAGAGATTGTAAATGGAGGTCTCTTACTATATGATTTTTTGACGAAAGCAGAAGATAAAACCGACCACATGGGTAAGCCGAAAGGGAACACACCTGGTAATAATCAAGCTCAAAATCAGCAGGTTAATTCATTGGCTAAAAAATATAAATTATCAAATGACCAAATAGAAAAATTGCATGACCGAATTTCTGGAGAAGGATATGGTTACAGAAATTGAGGAGATTATAAAAACAAAAGATTTTTAAACATGGAGAAATCATTATTTATACAGGATTTAATATCTAAATTGTCTGGCAAACAAATCACTAAAACTATTGTCGGAGGCAGCAATGGTTCCATAATAATTTTACGTATCGGCATTAACGAATTTTCTTTGAAGGTAAGTTGCGTTTGGAGATTAGAAATGAGAGACCAAATCATTACAGGATGGAATGAGTCAAATGATTCATTAAATGGAGTTATGACAAAAGAAATTAAGCAGTTAAATGGCGATACAATAAAAAGTGTAAAAATGAGCGAATTTTTTGATCTTGCGTTGGAGTTTTTTAGTGGGAAAGTATTGCGCCTATTTTGCGATGTTACTCCAAATTATGAGCCACCTGATTATGATGAAAATTGGTCTATTTGTGATATTAAATCAAATTACTGCAAAATAATTACCTGACCAAGTATTACTGGTTGATCCTGCAAACGGTTATGTATATATTTACCCCGGTAACCAGAGCGAGACACCCGTGTTCTTTAACAACCTGCAGGTGCTACCTGCCAGCAGACCACTGCTCTAAAAGACCCACTACTACCCCTTCTGAATGGCAATGGCAGATTAGCAGCAAGGCTACCGTGGAAAGGCGAATAGGAAAATTAATAAATTTTAAATGAACGTTCAACTTCCTAACGAGCAATATCTATATCTAAAAATATCTTTCTGATGATTTTAAAGATGCAATAAGAAAAATTGAGTATAGTAATAATATCATGGTTGTCCGGAATAAATTAATAAATTCTTTCCAAATCCTTACTGGAGGCTAATCTTCGCTCATCCCCTCCTGGGAGGGGTAGGGGTGGGTAAAACGTTGACTTTCAATATTCCAGGTAATTTAGTCGGACAGTATAGTAATAATATGAATGAATTAAATGGAGACTCGGCGTTGCATACAAGACGATAAGCCTGCAGTTTAACAGGCTTCACCTCACAGCTCACCAATGTGGGCAATTACCCGGAACCCGGAGAGTGCGGCCGACAATTGCTAAAATAAAAGGAAGGAATGTCCATTTCAGTTGTAGTAACGTTAATAAGAGCCATCAAACTTTTGCTGCAGCCCTCACTCCGGTATAATTATGGGCAGCGGCTTGCCATCCTTTTCCGGGTATAAAGCGTTATCATGTTTCAATTCCTCTGCAATCTCCTTAATCATTTTTTTCAGCATTTTCGGATCCTTGTTTGCCAGGTTTGTAGTCTCAAATGGATCATTTTTTAAATTGAATAACTCATAGCCAGGTTTGCCTTCTACCTGGTATTGGTATATTGCTTTCCAGTCATTCTTTACCAGGCTGGTAAAATAACTGGAGCGATGATCATGGGGAAAATGATTCAGAAAGATTTCTTTCCTCTTTTTGTTCTTACTGCCTTTTAGCGCATCCGCCAGGCCAAATCCATCCAGCACATGTGTCTTAGGGGCGGAAACACCAACTAAATTTGTTATCGTTGGAAAAAGGTCTATCACCGTTCCCATTTGTTGCTGTATCTCATTTTGAGGGATAGGTAATTTTTTTTGCCACAATGATTGATTATCTGGTGTAACCCACGCGGCAATGAAAGGCACTCGCATCCCACCTTCCCAGTTGTTCCCCTTTTTCCCCTTCAGAGGTTGTGAACTGCTATACTCATTTGTTATTTCTAACGGGGCATCTGATCCATTGTCACCTAAAAAAATGATCAATGTATTTTCTGCTAATCCAAGTTTTTTTATATGTGTCATTATATCCCCCAGGGATTTATCCATACCCTCAACTAAGGTGGCATAAGCCTGCGCTTTGTCGTTCTTACCGGATGCTTTGTAATGATCTGCAAACCGTGGGTCAGGTTCAAACGGGGCATGTAACGCATAGTGCGACATGTATAAGTAGAATGGCTTTCCGTCACGCTTAGCTTGTGATACAGCTTCGTTTGCTTCGAGCGTTAGTGCTTCTGTGAGAAAAATGTCTTTATTCCAATATTTTTCCAGGCCTGGAACAGCCCTTCTTTTATTACCATTTATATTTCCGAACCCGTTCATGCCATAATAACTTCCAGGCTGCCCAATCGAGCTGCCTGCAATATTGATATCGAAGCCTAGATTAAGGGGATTTTCACCTTCATAATCCAAAGGAGCGAAATGTGCTTTTCCTACATGAATAGTGCGATAACCTTTTTGCTGCAATAATTTTGGAAGCGTAACAGATTGTTTATTCAGTCCTTCCCAATTCCATTTGGCGGGACCGAATTCATTGCGGTTGTTGTCTTCAGATTTGATCCAATTGGTTGTTCTATGCCTGGCGGAATTTTGCCCGGTCATCATTGATGTACGTGTAGGGGAGCAAACCGAATGGGCATAAAAATTTGAAAACCTGATACCTTGCTTTGCAAGTTTTTCCATGTTGGGCGTACGATAGAAAGAGTTGAGCGGATATCTTACCGGATTGCCTGCTGAATCCACAATAAATGGAACGGAAGTATCCATTAAGCCCATATCATCAGCTATAAAAACGATGATGTTTGGAAGCCGGGGTTGGGAATAATCCTGTGAAAACAGATTTGAACTACAAATAATAAAAAGCGCATGAAACAAACACAATAGTTTCTTTTTTAAATTTTTCATCTTTCAGGTATATGATTTAATTAATGAGTTTTCACGAATGATTAAAAGCAATCTCAAGAATTTTACTTCCATATTCTTACACATATTTACTTCGAAATAGATATATCAAATTTGACAAGCTTTGAACTAATCTTCAACATTTTGTTACTGAAAATCAATTCAGTGATAATTATTACTCCGCAAAGGGACGATTTTCAAACAAAGAAAACGTTATTAAATGAAGTTTTCTGATAAGTTGAGATCACATTTTAAAATTTCTTCCTGTTGAAATAATTTCTTTTATATCCCAGCGGCGTTATTCCCTTCTGTTTCTCAAAGCCGGAAAAAATTAGATACATTATTGAAGCCCCAATTAAACAGATTGGATCAATATTTATTTGGTATTCTATAATCATTCTACAGGCATGACTTCTCCAGATCTCGACTAAAAAATCGTTGAACGTTTCTTATTCATCTTCTAAAATACCTGAAAAAAACATCACACGTTAATTGGCGACTGAGGCGATGACTTCAAGCCTGATGTCGATTTATAATTGATTAGTGCGTATTTATAAAATTTCATTTAGGTTTTCTGTATCAGTAGCCCGGTTTGGCACGCTCATAAAGTTGGGGTAGGATAAATGCTTCAGGAAGATTTAATATCTTTTCACAAGTTATCAGGTAAGAACTTAATAATAATTGCCTCGCAAAATAATGGCCCTTCCCGTAAATATTCTTCATTGCTTTTCCATTAGTGCGATAGGTTTGATCCCATTAATACTAATTCACCTTTTGTAAAATGACTCACATTGTCCTAGATAGATCGCCCACGCTCTCCTTTGATCACATAATACAATTCTAATTCTGTATGATAGTGCCATTCCAAACATGACTAGGATCCTTCTGATAGCTGATGATAGAAGAATCATGTTCAGAACCTGTGATTTTATGTATTTATGGTTTCATTTTATTATCAAATAAGGATCGTAGCCGCTACATTTTCGGCAAAGGTACTATGCAATTTTACTGCAGGTGGGTAAACATAATATAATTAATGTTTATCATTTGTAATTTAATGCGGACTTAAAAGTAAAGGTAACATCATACAGAAAATAGGTAAAACTTGGTAGTCTACCTATTACTAATAGTTTTCTTATTACAAATAATTGCATAACTGATGAATAACCTGATTGCTTGATATTTCTATTATTGGTATTTACCTCGTTGTCATGTTACTGGTAGGCATTTACTTTTACCGGATGCTTCTGGATAACTATTATTTTTCCTGGAGATGGAAAGACCGATCGCCCATCCGGGAATACTAAATTTTTTTTCTCTTACTGACCATGTAAACCATATTTAACCTTATCCCTTGTTACAAAAAAACTTTTTCCAATTTTATGCTACCTAATCGTTCGCGATGTGGAATAGTTCCTAAATGAAGGTGTGCCAAAATAATTTTCTCACTTGCAGTCCGCCTGCATGCAGGCGTGCCACACCTAACCACTACTCAGCCGGAACCACTGCCCCCTTATCAACCCACTTCTTAAAGTTCTTTGCAAATTCCTTGTGACTCATAGGCGGCAAAGCAAGCCCTTCTGCAGGATGCCAGCCGGCGAGTACCAAGGTATCATGCGAGATATGATCAACGATCTGCTGCATGGTTTTTCCTCCATTGAGAGACGAATCTTTCAATTGTAGGGCTAATTGCCTGGGCGTTTTGCCTTCAAATACCATTTTCATATCAGCAGGCGGCAGCGCCCATTTAGGATTACCCGGAGGCGTGTGTAAACCTGGTATGTTTGCTGGCTGGTGGCAGTTGGTGCATTTCATGGCGTAAATGCCATGTCCGTCCTTGCCCCTTTTTACGCCCATAGTATGTAAGTGGCTGTCTTCCCCCTGCAAAGGCACATCTCCTGCAGGATGACAGTTCATGCACCTCGGACTCATCAATACCTTATAAGCCATAAGAAAAGCCTGCCGAGATGCTATACTGTCTTTAGTTTTCTGGCCGGGAGGATCTACTTCCGCGCGGCCCATTTTACCGGAGCTGTTATAAACGATTGTATAAGATGAACACATCACAATGATCAAACCCAGCCACATCATCTTTTTTGTTTTTAACAACACTATCATGTCATGTTTTTTTCAGGTTGATATTGTTGAACGGAGTAGAACGTAACCTCTTACCGGTTGCCGCAAATATTGCATTGGCAAGTGCCGGAGCAGTCGGTGGTACACCTGGTTCACCTGCACCACCCATTTTTTCGCTGCTGTCAACAATATGTACATCAATTAAAGCCGGACAATCATTCATACGCATCATGGGGTAATTATGAAAATTACTTTGCTGCACCTGTCCCTTATCGAAAGTAATTTCTCCAAATAAAGCCATCGTTAACCCGAATACAATACCACTTTCCATTTGTGCCCTCACCCCATCCGGGTTCACTGCAAGTCCGCAGTCAATGGCGCAAGTCACCTTGTGAACAATTGGCTTGCCTGCCTCATTAATTGAGACCTCCACTACCTGGGCTACGAAACTCAAAAATGATTCATGCACAGCGATACCGTGGTAGTGACCGCTAGGAAGCGTTTTACCCCAACCCGATTTTTCAGCGGCAAGGTTAAGCACTGAAAGATGCCGCGATTTATCCTTCAAAAGGTTTCTTCGATATTCCAATGGACTTTTACCAGCGGTTGTGGCCAATTCATCGATCATTGTTTCCATCACATAAGCAGTATGTGTATGACCTACTGAACGATACCACAATACGGTAACCGGCAATTTTGGGCTATGAAGACTCACTTGGGCGTCTTTCACTTTCTCCAGGTAAGGAGAGTCTGAAACGCCTTCTACCGAAGCGTTGTCAATTCCTTTTTCAATCATGGCGGCAAACAGAGTGCCTTCCATAATTGACTGTCCTACAATAGTATGTTTCCAGGCTAGCGGGTTGCCACTATCGTCTACGCCTACCTGAAGTTTGTGCAGGAAGGCCGGGCGGTAATATCCCCCTTTCATATCATCTTCCCGGGTCCAGATCATTTTTATAAACTTTCCGCTGGCTTTGGCAATGTGTACGGCTTCTACAACAAAATCTGAAGCTGGGGAAGCTCTTCTTCCAAATCCACCACCCAGGAAAACAGTTTGAATACTCACCTGTTCCGGTTTAAAGCCCAGTACTTTAGCGGCGGCCTGCTGATCAACGCCGGGCATTTGGGTACCCGTCCATATCTGGCAGCTGTCTTTTGTAAGCTTAACCGTGCAGTTAATAGGCTCCATGGAAGCGTGGGCCAGGTAAGGAAAGTGGTACTCTGCCTCGATCACTTTGACAGATTTTTCCAATATTTTATCTACATTACCTTTTTCCAACGCCGGGAGCCCCTTGGTATTGGCTAACTCTTTATAATTATCAAGCTGTTGTACGCTGTTAAAAGAAGCAATTGACCCTGCATCCCAATCTATCTTAAGCGCGTCTCTGCCTTTTTTGGCGGCCCAGAAATGGTCGGCTATCACAGCCACGCCGGTTGGTATCTGAACAACATCCCGAACGCCAGGCACCGCTTTAGCAGCCGACGCGTTGAAAGACTTTAACTTTCCCCCAGGGAAAGGCGAGTGCGCCACAACGGCTGTTAACATTCCCGGGAACTTCATATCCATGCCATATTTGGCACCGCCATTTACTTTTTCCGGAGCATCAAGGCGTTTTTGTCCTTTGCCGATATATTTCCACTGTGCAGGTGAACGAAGTTCTACTTTCTCAGGAACAGGCAAAGTAGAAGCAACAGCGACCAATTCGCCATAGCCAGCTTTTTTATTCCCTGATGTTACAAAGCCGTCTGCCGTTTTACAGTCCGTGGCATCAACTCCGAATTTTTTTGCGGCCGCATCTGTCAAAAGTATTCGCGCGGTTGCTCCTGCCTGCCTGTAGCGATCAAATTCAGACCATGTGCTGCTGGAACCGCCCGTAATTTGTATACCGAAGCCTGTATGCGCATATACCTGACCGGCAGGGCAATGTTCTACCTTTATCGACTTCCAATCAGCATCCAGTTCTTCCGCGATCAGCATCGCGAGGGTGGTCCATATACCCTGTCCCATTTCAGCATGTGCCAGAATTACATGAATGATTCCATCATTCCCAATGCGGAGAAATGCATTGGGCCTGAAAAAAAATTCAGGCGCAGGATCAAATACACCGGCCAGTCGTTTTGCGCTGGCAGGCACCATGAATGATATAATCAGTCCGCCACCTAGCATGGCGCCTGATTTTAAAAACTGACGGCGGTTAGGTTTTGTAGGTGTAGTCATTTAAATA
>JBBJOD010000169.1:0-9204 GCA_037721715.1 Chitinophagaceae bacterium
CGAGTAAGTTTCACCGGAAAAGGTATTTTGGGACCAAAACATTGGCTTAGGACAACACCGTCAGGTGACCAGATTATTTTTCTTTCGAAAGATCAGAACAACCATACCAATGCATTCGGCATTTCTCCCAATGGCGGCAGCATTCATCAGTTAACTTTTCATGATTTCGATATTCAGACAGGGCCTGCTATCAGCCCTGACGGCAAATTGCTTGCATACGTAGCTGATAATTGCATTTATATCAGCGCAATTGACCAAAAAAAAGTGGATATGATCTCCCGGAAATTCTCCGGACACGAAGTGCCGATTAATGCTATTCATTGGTCGCCCGATGGTAAAAGGCTGGCTTATAATAGTCAGGTTACAAATGGAGAAAATTCTTTTCTACAAATTTTCCTGATTGATCTTTAGATGTTTTGGCGGTATATTAAGGAAGCACATGTTCTACATGAGATGAATTTTTCTGTACTGCATTGGAGTAGTGCCGATCACTTTTTTAAAATGTCTGTAAAAATTGGATGAATTATGAAAGCCACAGTCTTCACAAATGCAATCTACAGTTCGTTTTTGTTCCATGAGTAGCCGGCAGGCATGATTAACCCTAACTTCTGTTAAAAAATCGAAGTAAGTTTTTTTGGTAATTAATTTAAAATAACGACAGAAAGAAGTAACACTTAGCTGGCTCAACGAGGCCACGTCTGCCAGTGTGATATTCTTTTTATAGTTGTTAAAAGTGAAGGTGCATACAAGATTAATTCGTTCCAGGTCGGTTTCATTCGATTGATAAAAATCATTTTTTGATACGATAGTTTCATATTCGTCTGAAGCCGCCATTGTATGTAAAATCTGCATTAAAATAATCAGGCGGTCCAGGTTAAAACATGTAACGGCTTTTTCCATCAAAAAGACCAATTTATTTTTTGTGTCTCCGTGTATTATTATACCATGCTTCGCTATGGCATATAACTCATTCAGTTGGTCAGCTTCAGGAAGATTCAGCATACTATTGCCAAAACAATTTGGTAAGAAATGAATCACGCAGGCCTCTACTCCCAGGTTTGATCCGGGCTCAAAGTATACGTCTTTACAACGCCAGGTGTGGGGCAAATTTCCACCCAGCAAAATCATTTCACCCTCATCAAAATTGCTTATGTTATTGCCTATAAACCGCACCCCCTCTCCTTTCTTCACATAATGTAATTCAAATTCAGGATGGTAATGCAGTATCGTTCCAAAGTTGGCAGCAATATCATTTCTAACACTAAATGAAGATTCAATATGAATAGGGACCTTATGAAAATGGGCTTTCATTTCTTTCAAATGGCGTTTAAGTATTCAACAGCAAATCGTGATATACTAATTTATGAATATTTAAAACGTAATAAAGAGAAATGATAATATAGTATACAAACAGGCAAAGAGAAAGTACCGAAGAACCTTATAAATGGGCAATTTGGAGAGATGAACTTAAGAATGATAAACTTATCATTCACGATTGTATTTGATCTCACCTCTTTAAAGATTGCTAATGCCATCATACACACAGCAAAAAATTACGGTTACTTTAACTTTCAATCTCTTTATAACCTTTAAGGTAAATATTCAGCGTACCGTTTGCATTCGGAACGACCATTGAATAAGTTCCGTCTGCTTTTGTGACTGTTGTGGCCGAACTACCTTTGACTGTTGTGCAGAACTGCCTTTAAGTTGGACACTGACGCCCTGCAAGCCTTTCTGGTTTTCAAATACCTTCCAGTTATGTAACGCCCTGGGCAAAAAGGAGCATCTGAAAACTGGAGAAATGCCCTGTAAGTAGAAGATTCTTACAATTCTGAGTAATTGTATTGTCATTAAAGCAAGGTTATATCGTTGAATAGTTTCTCGTTTACCAAAATTATAAAGCTCATTAAAGTGGGTAAAAACATCGAAGATTGAATCTTTTGCAGCCTATTTTAACAGCCATCTGCTTAAATGTACACTCCTATTTTTCCAGCTTAATTTTATTTTTACTTTTGATTTGCAGTGTACACAATCTGTACAAAACAAGTCAGTTCTTTAAAATTCTATCTTTATTTTTTGCTGAATATCCAATATTGATTGAGGTGGCGGCTAAATGGGTTGATACTGTAAAAGAAACAATCTGAAAGTTACGGCCGATCTAAAAGTAAGTGACTCTATTCAGGTTAAACCTTCAAACATGCGGCAATAAAAGAGGCATAATTAGGATTTGCCAACATTCTGGAAAGCCAATACTTAAAATAGCAACGAATGCTTTTATTTACGTACGCCTACTTTTTTCATATCTATGGGTTTGAAACCCAATTTAAAGGCAGGCGATTGAGGTCTCAATCTGAAATCGAGGGCGCCGGCATCTATAAACATTGGGTCAGTATACAGCGAATGCACATCTTTACCTCGCTGCCGCCAATAACTCCAGCTTTGGCTATCGTTAGAAATGCCGGCCGGCAGATCAAAATGGGTATATTTAAATACAAGCCCTTTAAAACGAAGGTAAGCAATGGGTTTGCCTTCGATAGGGTCTCCTTCCAGCCGTAGCAATTCAGGGGCAGCGGGGGCAATAACCTCTGCCTTCATAAGATCTTCCCCCGGAATAGGATAATAGTAAAGGATACCTGTTTTTTTGTTCAGGTACCATTTGCCAGGGGCATTTAGCCCTTCCCATACATTATCAATTACGTAACGGGCGCCTTCGTTCGTAAAATCATTTGTAAATACTTTGCCCGCTTTATGCTGAAAAGTTACAATGCGGGTGCTGGCATCTATAGATTGAATCGGCAAATGCGAATCGGTCCAGAAATGATATACGATTACTTCAACGTCATTAAAGGTTTGTCCACTTAGGTTTCAAATCACCTTCTGCATATTCAAAGCGTTGGCAATTAGTTTGATAATGGACTTCCGGGCCACCGTCCGGAAAACCCTTGACACGCAGAAAGCCCTGGTTGGGGGTACGGGCCCGTTGCCGCAAAGCACCATTTACGTAAAGCTGCCTGAATTGCCATTGGCTTTTGTTTACTGGAGGAAGCTTTGTTATCCAAAGGCCGTTCTTGTATGGTTTCCATCCAGCAATCGTTTTTCCGCCGCTGATGATTACTTGCTCATCCCAATAAGCCTAGTAGATTATGGGCGTCTTTTCAGTACCGGCATCTTCCTCATTAAAAACAACCGGTTTCTCCAGGTGATAAGTGCCCTTAAGCATGTTTACGACTACCGGTTTTGTTAATGCTCCCGCCTGCTTTAATCGCCGGATAGCTTGTTGTGCAGCGTCAAGAGAAGCAATCGGCGTAGCCTCACTTGTACCGTTAGCCGTAGATGCACCATAAGGCGCAATAAAATACTGTATCAGATCCTGGGCCGCAACTGTTTATATACAACGAAAGAAAAAAATAAAAGCGAAAGTTTTATGGATAACATATTTACTCGGCATTTACTTTGTGGCGGGCCAATTTAAAGAGCGGGTTTTCGGATATGATGTGTTCCTTACCCATCATCGCTTCTAATGTGCCAACCAGCTTCGGCATTGTCGGCGCCAGGTTGTGCTCTTCCCCAAGATCTTCTTTTAAATTATACAATTTTGTATGATCCGGCCGCCCGTTTTTGTAAAACCGTACCGCTTTCCAATCGCCTTTCCGGAGCGCCTGCTTAAACCCCTGTTCATAAAATTCCCAGTAGAGGTTTTCATGCGCCGGCTGATTTTTCTTACCTAAAAGCGTAGGCAAAAAGGAGATACCGTCTATTCCGTTCGGCGTTTTGCCATCGGCTAAAGCGCTTACGGTTGGCACTACATCCCAAAAAGCGCCTACATAGTTGTTGGTGGTATTGGCTTTTATGGTATTTTTCCAATAAGCAATAAATGGCACCCTGATGCCCCTTCGTACAAATCACGTTTTACCCCTCGCAGTGGGCCGGAGCTTTTAAAGAATTCGGTGGCATCTTTGAGGCTACGCCCACCTTCCACGTGTGTGCCGTTGTCGCTGGAAAAGAATACGATGGTGTTTTCCTCCAAACCGGAGTCAGCCAATGTCTTTAGAATCCAACCCACATAATCATCTACACTGGTTACCATTGCCGCATAAGCGGCTTTTGGAAAAGGCTGCGGTCCATAATGTTGGCCATCAGGTTGAGCCGTTTCCGGACTAAATATACTCTGGCCGCCAGGCTGCAGGTATTGTTTTAAATACCGATCCTGTACTTTTAGTTCCGCATGGGGCAGGGTAAAAGCCAGGTAGAGGTAGAAAGGATTTTTTTTGTTTTCGCCAATAAAATCAATGGCAGACTTTGCAAAGATTTCGTTTACGTAATCAGTTTTTGAAACTGGCAATTTTATGCTGGCGCCATTGATCATTTTCCAGACGGAATCCGCCTGCTGGAAATGACCTTCCTGGTGATGCAGATAGCCAGTACAATAATCCCAGCCTTTCCGTTCCGGCTCTCCGGTAGTTCCTTTTAATCCTAACCCCCATTTACCTACCAAACCGGTAACATATCCCTGCTTCTTTAATAATTGTGGTAGAATAGTATCGGTTTGGCGCAAGGGCACTTCGCCATTGCCACGGATATAACTATGGCCCGTATGTTTACCCGTCATGAGGCTGGCGCGAGAAGGGGCGCAAACCGTAGAGCCGGCATAAAATTGGGTAAACCGCATGCCGGTTTTAGCCATTTTATCCAGGTTTGGAGTTTTAATCTTTTGCTGGCCGTAACTGCCTAAATCGCCGTATCCCAAATCATCGGCAAGGATAAAAATTATATTAGGTTTTTTTGGTTTGTCTTTGACAACCGGAGTAAACTGATTTTTATTTACAGGGTGGAAAGCCACGCTGATGCTTATCAACAATATGACGAAAAGTAAAAAATTTTTCTGCTGCATCATGTTTGAGAAGTATGCCTGGATTGTTCAGTAATTTATTCTTTTTTAGATTATAATTTATTTAAATTATCTGCTCCAGCCGTCTCTTTTTTATTGATCCGATACAGGAGACCGACCTAAATGGAATAGCTTTAAGTGGTTTAGCGGGGTTAAGCAATGATCACTTAATACACTGAAAGCCTAACAGCATATGAATAAATATTATTTCTTCGGTAATAAGTTAACGAAGCGTACAAGCGTTATTTATTTTGCTAATTACCACTTTTTGTATTGCCGGCTTTACAGATTCTCCCATTGCCAGCCTTCATAAGAAAAAATCAATGTTGTTTTTATTGCTGTAGACGATTTAAATACTGATTTAAGCAGTTACGGCCATCCTTTAGTTAAAGCGCCAAATATCGACCGGCTGGCAAAAAGAGGTGTACAGTTTAACCGCGCTTATTGTCAGTTTCCTTTATGTAATACAAGCCGGGCTTCGGTAATGACCGGATGAAGGCCCGATGGTATCAAAGTGTACGACAATGCTACGTTCTTCCGTAGCATTCTACCTGATATAGTAACATTACCTCAACATTTTATCAAAAACGGTTATCACACCGCACGGGTAGGTAACTGTACCATTATGATGTTCCAAATGGTATTGGCACAAACGGAATGGATGATTCTCTTTCCTGGGTGTAACGGTTTGAACCGATAGGAAGAGACAAGGCCGATGAAGCGTTAATAAATAATTTGCTTACAAAAAGAGGATTGGGAAGTACGCTTGCCATCCTGGCGGCTGAAGGTACCGATGAAGAACAAACGGATGGAAAAGTAGCTACAGAAGTCATTACACTCCTGAAGCAAAATAAGGATAAACCTTTTTTTCTTGCAATAGGATTTTTTCGCCCCCATTCGCCTTATGTATCTCCTAAGAAATATTTTGATATGTATCCTATCAATAACATTTCTTTACCTGTTGAACCTGCGGATGACCTGAATGATATACCTGATGCCGCTTTTTTTACCAAACCTGCTGATTGGGGTTTGAGTGAGGAGAAGCGTAAAGAGGCTATCAGGGGTTATTATGCATCGATCTCTTTGATAAATGCGCAGGTAGGAAGAATATTGGATGCTTTAGATCAACTTAAATTAGCCGATAACACCATTATCGTTTTGTGAAGCGACCATGGTTATAATCTAAGCCAGCATGGACAATGGATGAAACAAAGTTTATTCGAAAAATCTGCAAGAGTTCCTTTCATCATATCCGTTCCGGGAGGGGTTAAAGGAAAGGCATCGCCACGAATAGTAGAGTTGGTTGACCTTTATCCGACCCTTGCCGCATTATGTGGTTTGCCTGTATCTGGTACCCTTTCAGGAGAAAGCCTTGCTCCCCTCCTAAAAAATCCGCATGCTGCATGGAAAAAGCCCGCCTTTACCCAGGTGACACGACAAAAAATTATGGGGCGAAGTATGCGAACTGAACGTTGGCGTTATACAGAGTGGGATGAGGTAAAGGCAGGTGTAGAATTATATGATGAGCAGAATGATTCGGGTAAAATCACCAACTTGTCTGGCAAAAGGGAGTATGCGAAGATCAAGGATGAACTCTCAACACTTTTGCACGCCGGAACTAAATATGTGGTTAGAGATGCGCCTGTTAATCAAATTAGGAAGTAGATAATCTCTGGTTATTTAAATTTATTTAATTCAAACCAGATAAAGATTTTGAAAGGAATGCTTTTACCAGCCGAGGATTTTCTTTCAAAGGGATATTCTTAAGCTGATAAGGGTCTTTAACATCATCAAAAAGAAAGGAAGCCTCTAATCTTCGTTCAGGAGTTGCCCTAACCTATGATAAATTATAGTGCTTTTCTTTTGGCTGCTCAATATTCGTATTTGACATCCATCCAGAATCAGCTACTATCACCAAATTTTTAGGCTAATGGGTAGCTATTTTTGCTTACCAATAATTTAAGAACTATTTGCGGGTTTTGATGTTTGCTTTCTTTATAAAAAACTGTTTTGCGCAACTCATATTTATAATATTTAATTGAGAACTTTACGAAATCTATTTCGTTGGGTTATGTGGCAGATTTAGCCAGTATGAACGAAGCAGCTTTTTGCCGATGTTTTAAAATTCAAACAGGGCAAACGCTTACGCAATTCTTAACCGATTTAAGAATCCGCTATCCCTGTGAAATGCTTAGTAAGTGAGATTGGTCTGTTTCAGAAGTTTGCTTTCAGTCGGGTTTTGAAGACGTATCACATTTTATCCAGGTTTTTAAAAGGAAAGGGATCAAACCCCTCTCGAATTTAAAAAACAAAGTTCGTTTTAAAGAACTAGTTCTTGAAGATACCGATGCACAGGTGTGTCATATCATTAAATTAATTTTTGATTTGTTCAGGGAAAAACAATCGGCTTACCCCGTAGTACAGTATCTTGGTCGCCGTAATATCCTATTCTCCAAAAGATCCTACGGGGGGAGGTGGGACGGAAAACTGCTCTGGGGCAGGCTTTCTCATGAACGCGTCTTAACAATAATCAGACACCCTTTTTATGCAGGCGTATATACCATTGGACGCTACAAAAGTTCCAGGAAAATCAACCGAAATAAAAAAATACAATACTTAAATATACGGTGGCAGGGTGGCACACTTGAGCAACTACAGGTTGCCCTGCCTTTAAATTTCGTTGAGTGAACAAGATATCCTTAATCAATAGTTGACGAAATAAGTGCTTTCACTATACAGTATGGTGATGATAAAAAACAGCAGCTTACTCAATCAGAAAAATATATTAGGAGCAACTGGAAAACCATTTATAAACTGTATGATCAAGTGGATAAGGTATAGGTACAAAATAAATATGCCGGTACTTAAATCAACATGCGAATTCACGGTCAAAGAAGTCTGCGCGATATTCAATATGCCCAAGCAGATGGTCTATTTCTGGATTAAAAACAAATTTGCCACTGCCCGCTAAACCATGCAAAATAACTTCCTGATTCAAATAACCCCTATCGACAAAGCACAACTTACTTAAAAAATAAAAACTTCCTATAGGCTAACTGAATGGGGCTGACTTCTCCTAGTAAATCTTGTTTCAACCGTGTTTCATACTTTGTTTACACACATCTGTGAGATTTCCCATGGTAAGACGATAAACCTTCATCCCATTTACCCGCACCATTTAAAGTACTGTCTCCGTGTAATCTTTGGACTTCGCTTTGTTTTGAAAGTTCGTCCACACAAAGTTTGCTGATAGTGTTCGTGTTCCTCAGGCCAGGACTTTGTCCTCCAGTTCGTTCGGATTCCACCTCGCGGTGGACAAACTCGCTCTTGACTAATGGTTGGCGATTACAGACACCAATAACGGACTTGCACCGTCAGGATTATCACCATGCATTGCAAAAAGAAAACGCTATAACTGAAAATATTTATAGCGTTTTAGAAAATTTTTATATCGTGGTCAGCGGAGAGGGAGGGATTTGTTACCTACACTCTAAACAGCTGAATGGCAATACCATAGTCCGGTTTGTGTTTCGATAGGTCACCAATAGGTCACCCTCAAGAATTTAAAATACACAAAGACGTTTAAAGAACTTATTGCATTGCAAATATATTAGAAAAAACTTCCCTTTCAGTCAAGTACCACAATATGAATTAAAAATTTTGACGCTGAATAGCTAACTGACACCTTAATAAAAGAGTTGAGTCTTAATAATTTAGCCGTATAACCAGTCGCATCGCAGGAACATTAACTATTCTCTTGTTAGCGCATCAATATTTTATTGGGTCTTTTGCCTGTTGGGGTCAGGTCATTCTTGTTTTTCTTATCGATAACAGTTTTCCATACTACCAGCGGTTGGCCTTCAGGATCATCCCCTAACTGCCTAATATCAAAATATCTAACATTATTCTAAAAATAAATCTATGCAATACCGAATAGAATACCACCTTCGCTTATCTGTAGATCCAGGTAATTTAAGCGATTATGGTATTGTGGAGGCACGTAGGAGTGAGAAACAAGCACGCTCAAGGCACCACTTTAAAGAGTATAATAAAGCAATTATAATGGAATATAGGTCTTACAACCGGTTGTCAAAGGAGTACAACCAATTATACATGGAAAATATCAATGCATTTCAGTCTGCCATGAACATGATGTGCTATGAGCCGGCGAGGTATGTTGATTTTTATCCCAGTTTTGGTGTGGAAAGAAGTGAAAAGGTTGAATTCTTGGTATATGGCCAGGCGGTGAATAGTTGGGGTACCACTTTCGACGTTAATGAGGATGTAACGCAGGATAAGGTTCGTCTGAGCATGGA
>JBBJOD010000170.1:0-9187 GCA_037721715.1 Chitinophagaceae bacterium
AAATTGGCTGCCTTTTATCATTCGGAGGAAAAACTGGAAGAACTGGTTGATTCTTTTACCTGATGATAGCCAGATCGGCGGGACTTCAGTATGGACATTATACAGCGTAATCACAATAGCTTAAAGTTATCCAGGAACTTTGTGTTGAATTCACCGCTCCTGAATCTTTCGTCTTTCATTAACTGCAAATGAAAGGGAATGGTGGTTTTCACTCCTTCAATCACATATTCGGACAATGCCCGGTGCATGGTACTGATTGCCTCGCTTCTTGTTCTGGCAACTGCTATGATCTTAGCAATCAGAGAATCGTAATAGGGTGGAATACTATAACCGGCATAAACATGCGAATCTACCCTGATGCCATGGCCCCCAGGTTGGTGGAGAACGGTTATCTTGCCCGGACTGGGTCGGAAATCATTGTATGGATCTTCGGCGTTGATACGGCATTCGATGGCATGCATTTGCGGTTCGTAGTTCAGCCCCGTAATTGCTTCCCCTGCCGCAATTTTAATCTGTTCTTTGATAAGATCGTAATTTACCACTTCCTCTGTTACACAATGTTCAACCTGGATGCGCGTATTCATTTCCATGAAATAAAAATTGCGGTGTTTATCTACAAGAAACTCAACGGTGCCAACGCTTTCATAATCGATCGCTGAAGCTGCCTTGATAGCAGCTTCACCCATTTTGTAACGAAGCTCCGGCGTCATGAAAGGAGAGGGTGATTCTTCCACTAACTTTTGGTGGCGTCGCTGGATCGAACAATCGCGCTCGCTCAGGTGGCAAACCTTTCCATATTGATCACCAGCAACCTGAATTTCGATGTGCCGGGGCTCTTCAACAAATTTCTCCATGTAGATACCGTCGTTTTTAAACGAGGCAGCCGCTTCCAATTTTGCATTATTGTAAGCCTTTTCAATTTCGATCTCTTCCCAGACCACCCGCATACCTTTGCCACCTCCACCAGCGGTTGCTTTTAAGATGACCGGGTAACCAATGTCTTTAGCCAGTCGCTTCGCCTCGTCAGTGCTCTGGAGCAATCCCTCACCACCAGGCACCACAGGTACACCGGCTTTTATCATCGTTTCCTTAGCCGTGATTTTATCGCCCATAGCATTAATCATAAATGGCGTTGGACCAATAAACTTTATTCCATGTTCCCCGCATATTTCGGCAAACTTTGCATTTTCAGCTAAAAATCCATATCCGGGGTGTATGCCATCTGCGTTGGTGATTTCTGCGGCGGCCATAATGTGGGGAATGTTTAGGTACGAATCAGAACTTGGTGGCTTGCCAATACAAACGGCTTCATCGGAAAACTTAACATGCAGGCTGTCTTTATCGGCTGTGGAGTATACCGCAATTGTTTTAATACCCATTTCACGACAAGTTCTGATCACACGTAGTGCAATTTCACCTCTATTCGCAATCAATATTTTCTTGAACATCTTTTGAATTTAAATGTGAAAGGTGCAGAATGACCGTAAACCTATGTTTATTAAAAGAAAATCCTTAAATGACCCGGAGTCAATTTTAACAGGCTCGTATTATGATCAGGCGGGATCAACTAAAAAAAGAGGCTGGTCATACTCAACCGGAGATGCGTCATCAATTAGCACTTTTACAATTTTTCCCTTCACTTCGCTTTCAATTTCATTAAACAATTTCATCGCTTCAATAATACAAACTACTTTTCCAGCAGTAACCTCATCCCCTATATTAACAAAGGAAGGTTTGTCTGGAGTGGGACTTCTATAAAATGTTCCAATCATCGGACTCTTGATAGTAATCAGGTTAGAGGCGGCTGATTCTATGGCTGATTTCGGTTTGTCATCGCTCTGCATAACCTGTGCGGCTGGCGCTAACTGAGGCGGAATTGGCGTATATATGGTGGGCGGCGCAGATACCATCTGTTGCACTGCGTCTTGTTTTTGTTTGATAGTAACCTTAAATCCTTTCTCTTCAATTATTAGTTCACCGATATTGGATTTGTTGATCATGCGGATCAACTCTTGTATTTGTTTGAAATCCATATTAATCAATTTTTCCGTTAGTAATTAGTGGCTAAGATATGAATTCCAATCATAAATCCTCTAAATCAGGAACAATATCCAAGTTGGGTGCATGCAATAAAGAAAGTACTGCTATCTCTGATTTTTCGATGCACTGTAATGTTTACTGATGCAAACAGGCAGAAAACGTTAGGTGCTCAATTAATACGCATCACAGTGAGGTTTGATCAATTATGAAGCGTAGTGTCTTTTGAAACTACAGCTCTGAAAAATATAAAACAGCCATTGATTGGTTAAGATTCTTTTACCCTTTCTACATAATCACCGGTTTTTGTGTTCACTCTTATCAATTCGCCTTCATTCACAAAAAGGGGAACCATTACGGTTGCACCAGTTTCGACAGTAGCAGGCTTTAAAGTGCGGGTGGCTGTGTCTCCTCTCATTCCCGGCTCACTATAGGTAACCAGGACCACTATTTTGTCGGGTAACTCAACACTCATCGGAAGGTCTGTCTCCGTATTAATTAATACGGAGACTTCCTGGCCATCACGTAAAAACTGAGGCGCATCAATCATAGCTTCTCCAAGCAGTATTTGTTCAAAAGTTTCATTATCCATAAAATTGAAACCGCTATCGTCTTTATATAAAAACTGGTAAGGCTTTTTTTCTACACGCACCGGGTAAACGGTATCGCCGCTGTTCCATGTATGTTCGATGGTTCGGTTGTTGTCTACTCCTTTAAGTTTCGCCCATATCTTCGCACCAGCGCGGGCAGTTTTATTTTGCCCGAATTCTACGACAGAGTAAAGGCTATCATCCAATTTTAAAATCAATCCCCTGCTCATGTCTGCTGTAGTTGCCATAATAGTGATTTTTTAAGAGCGGCAAAGGTAGGTAACGAAAGTGCAATGTCCAAATCGGCTGTCGGGTGTTGGTGCCGGATACCGCGTTCTGTTTTTCGGTTTTGTAGAGACGACATGCTGGCGTCTGGTAGGCACAGGAACGAATTGAATTATCTGTAAAGTAATGGTTCTACCAGTAATGGTTCTACCAGGGAACCACTACTCCTAACAACCAATTAAAGGGCGTGGAAAAGACGAGCCATTGGTGCATGAAATGTAAAAGGCACTCGCTTTGAAGCGAATGCCTTTTACACTGTACCATTGCTATTTCGTTGTAATGATCATTACACCATTGTTACCCTTCTCCTTATATTGTTTTATAGCAGATTCACCTTTTAAAATTTTTACCTCGCTGATATTCGAGGGTGCTATCTTAGAAAACGCTTCCGGGGTGCTCTCCTTTCCATCAATGATAATCAGGCCGCTAAATGGTTTTTTCTTGTCAGTGATATTTATCTTAGGAGTCGTACCATTTATACGTTCCGTTACTTTGGTTTCAGACTTTACAGAGTTCGCTTTTGATGTAATGATCACTACCCCATTTTCTCCCTTTTTACCATAAAGTTCCGTTGCACTCTTATCTTTTAAAACATTTATACTTTCGATGGTTGCCGGGTCGATCGAATTGGCATTCGTTCCTATTGGTAGCGGCTCACCATCCACTATTATGAGCGGTTCATTAACTGGTACTTTGATGTTCACCGTGCCCCAGGCTGAAATTGTGTCATCCCCGTGCGAAATTATACCCGGTGCCGGCAGCTTCAAAGGTACAGGCGCTGCTGCCGGAACAGGTGCCATAGCAGGTATTGGCTTTGTTACAGGAACGGGTGCAACCGGTGGTGCAGGTGGTGGTGGCGGGGGAACAAGCTTGCCATACTTTTTTCAAAGCTTAATTTTTCTTCCGGTTTGTCCAGGTCATAGGTTTCTTCTTCACCGTTTTTCAAAGCTACAATAGCCCGGGAAGAAGTAGCAATCGTTATGCTATTGACGTTTGTTGGAAGTTGTTTTGGTCCAAGTGGCAACACAGGTGCAATAGCTGTCTGCGAGTTCTCTGGTGGAGGCGGTGGTGCTGGACGCCTTGGAACCGTGTCATTTGTATTATTGGATAATATACTAAGCGCCTGAATTTCGCCGGTCTGAGCCGATACCGCCGATCGTTGCCTGAAAGCAACCAGCAAAAGTGCCAGAAGGGGCACAATAAAAAGAAATTTTACGAGATGTAGTTTGGCTGTTTTCATTTTATTCATCATGGCGATTCGTTTTTTTAATGAAGAAAAATTAAAATGATTGGTAATGCTGTACTGCGGTATTCCTATTACTTTCAAAAGCAGGTATTGGTACTGCCTGGCATCAATGCCGCTTTGTAATACATTGCTGTCTGCTATGAATTCGAGGTTTTGACGAATGGCATTGCGCAACAACCAGGCAAAAGGATTGAACCAGTTAATAACAACGATCGTTTCTGCAATCAGTATATCTATGCTATGCTTCTGTTTGATATGAACGAACTCATGCTGCATAATTTTTTGCAGCTCGCCGGCGGTGTGCAGATCCCTGTTGATAAAAATAGAATTGCCGAAAGAGAACGGAGTGATTTTGCCGCTTACTTCGTAACAGTTAACAGCAGCTGTTTTAACAAGCACCGCATTACGCTTCATCATAAGCAGCGACAAGTACTGGTATAGTAATTTAGCAACCATCACCAGGGATCCAATTACAATAACCAGCAATACCAGGCTCCATTTCTCCTTTATGATCATTGCCCACCAAAAATCCGTACCTGATGCAAACAGCAGGTCTACATTGCCTATAGCAGGGATGGCCTGTAGCAACCCGCTGTTCTCCCTGTCTCGTTCATTTATCCAGGGTGTTATATCTATAAATGGAATAGCAAATGAAAGCAGCGCATAACCACCCAGATAAAAACGGTTCCACTGATAAAAAGTCAAAGGCCTGAGTACAAACCGGTAAAAAATATACAGTACGCCCACGCTGATCGAAAATTTAAAAATATATGCGAGGATGTAAGGCATAGATTTGTTTTTACTGCTGTGATGTGATTAGATGAAGGAAGGATGTGCTATTTCTTCGTTCGCTTTTCTTCTATCATGTCTATGATCTCTTTTAATTCCTTGGAACTAATTTTCTTTTGCTCAGCGAAAAAACTTACCAGTTCTTTATACGAATTGGCAAAATGATCTTTGACCACGTTTGTCAAAAATTGTTTTTTGTATTCGGCTTCCTGCAACGCTGGCTTATACTGGTACATGTTGCCTATTTTCCGGCTACTTACATAACCCTTTCTTTCAAGGTTTTTGATCGTGGAAACAAATGTGTTGTAATGAGGATGCTCGTCTCCCAGGTTATCCATAAAGTCCTTTACAAAACCTTCACCTGTACGCCAAATCGCCAGCATGGCCTGCTCTTCCTGTTTGGTTAATTTCTCCATCATAATTTTACGAAGTTATCGGATATTTACGAAACTTTCGTAAACGTACGATTATTTCGTATAC
This sequence comes from Chitinophagaceae bacterium, assembly GCA_037721715.1. Classification (GTDB taxonomy): domain Bacteria; phylum Bacteroidota; class Bacteroidia; order Chitinophagales; family Chitinophagaceae; genus JADCRZ01. Next base: position 5,428 of record JBBJOD010000170.1, read on the forward strand.
GTACCAAATTTATATGTTAAAAAAAAATCATCCCTGCAGAACCAGCGGTTTTGACTTATTTTTGAAAAAACTATCAGGTGAAGAAATTATTGTATTCATTGATTCTTGTTATGGCCATATCGGCAGCATTTGCTCAGGCAGATACATCGAAAGCAGGGGAAAAAGAGGCTACCTCCCTACCAGCTTTTACGTTATTGAAAGTGGATAGTACCAGCATGACAAGAATGGACCTCCCGAAAAATAAAAAGATAATGATCATGTTTTTCAGCCCTGGCTGTGATCATTGCAAGCACCAGACGGATAGCATACTATCCAATATCGAAAAACTCAAAGATGTAGAAATATTAATGACTACCTACCAGCCCTTTGATGAAATGAAAGTTTTTTACCAGGAGTACAAACTGGCAAAGTATTCGAACGTACTAATGGCCCGGGACATTAAATACTTTTTCCCTAGCTTTTATAAATTCAGGAGCCTTCCTTTTCTTGCATTGTTCAACGAAAAAGGAAAATTGATCACCACTTTTGAAGGCTCAACAAAGATGGCGCAGGTGCTGGAGGCATTCCAGCCGCGAAGTATGATGTAACGAGCTCTGACTCATTTAAACAATTAGCGGGAAGTACAATTCTTCCGAGCGTACCTGTTTATTTGTTTTCATAAGGTGCCGAATAAAAGGCTTGTTTCTAGAAAAGAAGTACCCTAAAAAATAATAATCTATTTAAGCCAAAGTTTGATTCTATCCTGCACCACCCCTACCTTCGTTACAAATAATTATCATTCAGTTTCCGGGAATTAATTAGTGAAACCATATGGCTGCTGATGGCATAACCCGGTCGATGCCCGTCTGGCCTTTATTTTAAAATCATTATAATGAAAGTAACTGTAGTGGGAGCAGGAGCCGTCGGAGCAACCTGTGCCGATAACATAGGCCGTAAAGAACTGGCAGAAGAACTGGTTTTGCTTGATATTAAGGAAGGTATCGCCGAAGGCAAGGCGCTTGATATGATGCAGACAGCCGCCTTAATGGGTTTTGATACAAAGATCACAGGGAGTACAAATGATTACTCAAAAACTGAAGGGAGTGACGTAGTGGTAATCACCTCAGGCCTGCCTCGTAAGCCTGGTATGACCCGGGAGGACTTGATTGGCACCAATGCAGGAATCGTAAGGGGGGTCACTGAAAATATACTTAAATATTCACCGGATACCATCATAATCGTTGTAAGCAATCCGATGGATACGATGACTTATCTTACCCTACAGGAAAGTGGCTTGCCGAAAAATAAGATCATCGGTATGGGAGGCACATTAGATAGTGCCCGGTTCAAATGTTACCTCAGCATGGCGCTGAACTGTTCACCTAATGACCTAAACGCAGTAGTAGTTGGTGGCCACGGAGATACTACGATGATCCCCCTGATTCGGATGGCTACCTGGAATAGTGTTCCGGTAACCAAATTCTTGAGCGAAGAACAGCAGAAACAGATTGTTGCCGACACTATGGTTGGAGGCGCAACACTTACAAAATTAATTGGCACTTCTGCCTGGTATGCGCCGGGAGCTTCAGGTGCCGCACTTGTAGAGGCGATAGTAAGAGATGAGAAGAAATTGTTCAGTTGCTCCGTGTCTTTGAATGGAGAATACGGGCAAAATGATATTTGCATGGGCGTACCTGTTGTAATCGGTAAAAGTGGTTGGGAAAAGATCATTGACTTCGATTTAACCGAGCAGGAGCAGGCCGCCTTTACAAAAAGCGCTGAAGCAGTAAGAAGCATGAATGATGTCTTAAAAACCTTGTAGTTAACTAGTAAACCTGTTTATTATTATTTAATTAGCAGCATCGCGGTTGATGCGTTCTTTTACTTTTTCAAGCACTATTGACGTTTCTATCATTTCCATACATTTGAAATGGCCGAGGGGGCATTTTTTATGCCCAATTTTTGAACAAGGGCGGCAACCCAGATTTTTGACTTCTACCATTTCATAAGGTTGGGTATGTGAACCGCGATTATTTCCATTTGCAAACGCTGCCAGGAAATTTTCTCCATAATAAGGGTACATGCCAAAAGCCGGAACGGTATTTCCCCAAAGCGAAATTACCGGCTTTTTTAAAGCGGCGGCAATATGCATTAGTCCTGTGTCATTTGTTACAATCAGGCGGGCTCGCCGAACAAGGTCTGCAGATTCATTAATTCTGAATTTGCCACACGCATTGTAAATCTTATACGGATCGAGTGAAGCCAGCCTGTTCCCATTTTCCTGGTCCTGTTTTCCACCGAGTAACACGATAGGATGGTCTAATGCAAGGCAAAAGGCTTCCAGTTTGTGCAAGGGGTACTTTTTGGTGTTTAGGGCGGCACCAATCACTAAGCCAATATACCCTGCATGGTGTGAAGCGGGCAGGTCTGCTTCTTTTACGGTATCCTCTGCTGGAATAAAGAAATCAAGCCCTTTACCATCATTCTTTACACCAAAACCGGCCACAGTCTGCAGGTACCGGTCTACTATATGTACAGCTGGCAAACGGTTCCACTTTAATGCAGTATACCACCATTTTTCAATATTCAGCTTGTTAAACGAAAACGATTTTTTATTCAGCGCTCTTTTTACATGTAAGGACCTAAGGTTATGGTGAAGGTCTATAATATAATCAAAGTCCTCTTTGCGCAAATCCTCTTTTATCTCCAGGATATCATCATGAATAAAATGACATTTATCTATGTAAGGATTAGATTCCACCAGGTAACGAAATGAATACCTGGTAAGAAAATGCACCTCGGCCGTTGCAACCTGTTTTTTAAGGCACCGGACAACCGGTGTGGTAAGTACAATATCGCCAATGGAACTAAATCTTATTACCAGGAATTTCATGTACTTATATTATTTGCTCGGCTTCACAGGCCAATGCGCATCGCTCGACTATCTGTTGTGCCAGTTGGTTAGGATTATACTTCCTCATAGTCCAGATCCTTTGTAAATGTTTCATCTGTAAACCAGGCGGCAATTAAGGTAATAGATATAACTATGGCACCTGTAATCATTCCGCTAACCAAAATATCGTAGCCAAGACTACCCTGTAAAAGGTCTTTAAACAATAAAACAATCAATGGCAAAGAACCGCGCACCATATTAGGAATGGTTGTGGCAGCAGTAGCCCGCAGATTGGTACCGAATTGTTCCGCCCCCATGGTAACAAATATTGCCCAGAAGCCTGTGCTGAAACCGAGTGCGATACAAATGAGGTACATATTCGCCGCAGTGCCGCCTGTCTGGCTAAAATAAACAATGATAGAAACGATGGAAAGACCATAAAAAATAAAAAGCGATTTCTTTCTACTCTTTAATGCCTGGCTTATCAATCCAATTGCAATATCACCAATAGAAATGCCTACATAAGCGAACATGATGGCCCTTCCTGGTTCTATTTCTTCAGAGATTCCGAAAGCTTTGCCAAACTCTTTGCTAAAAGAGACAAGTATCCCAATGACATACCAGGTTGGCAGTCCAATTAAAATGCTGAGGAGATATTTTTTAAACCGGGCACCATTTGTAAAGAATTGGAAAAAGTTTCCCCTGACAACATTTTTCACTTTCAGGTCTTTAAACATGCCGGATTCTGCCACGCTTATGCGCAGAAGCAATAGTAAAATGCCCAGTCCTCCACCAATAAAATAACAGGTACGCCAATCAAATTCCTGCGAAATAAAATACGCGAGTACGGCGCCGCTCAACCCGATACCTGCCACCAGCGAAGTACCC
>JBBJOD010000171.1:0-9174 GCA_037721715.1 Chitinophagaceae bacterium
TGTTTTGATACCGTCTTTTAAGGAAGACCTTATTATAGTTAATACAGCGAGACAAGCCCTGCTTCAAAACTATCCTTCCCATTTATACGAAGTAATTATCATTGCCGACCATCTAAAAAGAGAGACTATTGACAGCCTCCTGGCAATTCCGGTAAAAGTGATAACGGTTGAATTTGAAGTAAGTACCAAGGCTAAGTCGTTACAGGTAGCTCTTCAAAGTTTAAGCAGCCAGTCATTCAATATAGCAGTGATTCTGGATGCAGATAATATTATGCGTGAAGGCTGTCTTAACATGATCAATGATGCATTTCAAAGTGGTTGCCAGGCAGTACAATGTCACCGGGTTTCTAAAAACCTGGTAAGCCCGATCAGTTTTCTTGAAGCAATCAGTGAAGAAATAAATATCAATCTATTTCGAAGGGGCCCATCGGTATTGGGTCTCTCTGCAGCACCGATGGGCTCTGGCATGGCTATAGAATTCCATCTTCTTAAAGAGATTTTCAATACCAAAGGTCTCATTGACAACCCCGGAGAAGACAGGGAAATAGATATTCAGCTAATGAAGAGAAACATTCGTATGGAATTCATTGATGCTGCCTTGGTGTACGACGAAAAAGCGGAGAAGGTAAGCGTATTCGAGAAACAGCGTGTTCGCTGGTTGGAGGCTCAATTTAACCATGCGCGCCGATTTTTAGCGGCAGACGTAAGATCTTCGCCTAAAACAGCCATTTACTTCCATAGGTTATTTCAAACTTTTTTATTGCCTAAATTATTATATCTGGCTATTTTTATGGTAATCGCCGTTTTGGCGTTTCTACAAAGGTTCACTGAAACAAAATGGCTTTCACCCTCAACCGGCTGGTGGCTTGCTTGCCTGTTGCTTTACGCTCTCATTCTTTTCTTGTCTATACCGATAGGTTATTATAACGCAAAAATGCTGCGCGCCTTGGCTTATATACCCGTGTTGATGGTTTCGATGTTTAAAGCAGTATTTAAAATGAAACGAAACCGAAAGGAATTTTTGCATACTTCTAAAACCATCATCTCTAAATGAACGATCTTCAGGGTTTGACATATCTTTCGCTTATAATTGAATCCTTTAATATATATCAGGTTGACCGTATGATTCCTTGTTATTAAAGTACAATTTCACCCCTCTTTTTTTTTTACGGTAAATTTTTGTATTTTTACGCACTCCTGGAGTTACTGAAAAACCATGTGCAATCTTATTCCAATGATGCCTTGGTTGAATAGAGTGGTTTTCAGTGCTATTTTCTAACTGTTGATTTCCATGTGAATTCTCAACATAAAATTTTGAATTTAACGTTATTTAAAAAATTGTATCCCGCTTCCAGGCTACCTATTTAACAAACAGCACAATGAACAAAACGGGTAGTTGGTTTAAAAATTAGTAGCCGCCATACTTTTAATGGCCATCAATACGTTTTATTTAATTGATACTTAAACTTTAGCATGAATAAATTATTACTTGTAAAGAAATATTCGGTTTTCTTTTGTTTGTTTATAAGCCTTGCCTTGCTCGCAGCTTCCTGTGTAGAAACAAAGAAAGCCACCTATTTTAACAATATTGGAAATTCATCTATCAAGCCGCCGATACCGGACCTGGAACCCGTTATACAATTAAGCGATCTGCTAAGTATCTATGTAAGCAGCCTGAACCCGGAAGCTACCCTGGTGTTCAATACACCTAATATGCAAGCGCCCACTTCCACTGCATCCGGTCAATCTACTTCAGGATCAATTGGTTACCTGGTTAGCCAGGAGGGCAATATTCAATTCCCGGTGCTGGGTAGTATCAAAGTCGCGGGTCTTACTAAAAAACAATTGACCGAACTAATCGCTAAAAGCCTTCTTGATAAAAAGTTGTTAATTGACCCGATCGTAACCATTAGTTTTTTAAACTACAGGGTAACCGTTTTAGGCGAAGTGGGCAGGCCAACAGTGATTACCGTAGCCAATGAAAAAATTTCTTTACTGGAGGCAATAGGATTGGCGGGTGACCTTACCATATTCGCCCGGAGAGACAATGTGCTCTTGATCAGGGAAGAAAACGGTCAGAAAACCATCAGGAGAATAAATTTAACTACGGAGGAAATTTTCACATCTCCTTATTATTACTTGAAAACCAACGATGTCGTATACATTGAACCTAACAAATCGAAAGTGGCTAATAGTGGCAGGGCGCAGCAAGTGTTACCCATTGTATTTAGTGCATTGTCTTTAATAGCCATTGTTGTATCATACCTTATTAAGTAACCAATGCAAAACTCTACTAAACCTCCGGATACCACGCAAAATGGCGGTATTGCCCAGATCATTTCCCGTTATATTTCATACTGGCCTCTTTTTGCTGGCCTGTTGATCTTGGGCATAGCGTCGGCCTGGATATACCTGCGCTACACAATACCTGTATATGAATCTTCTGCTACCATTCTGCTCAAGGATGATACGAAAGGAATGGATAATTCGGAGATGATGGCATCACTAAACCTCTTTGGTTCTAAAAAGATTGTAGAAAATGAAATCGAAGTGCTTCGTTCAAGAACATTGATGAAAGATGTAGTAAAGAATCTTGGCTTGTATGCGCCAATTTATATGGACGGTAAGATAAATGTTTTATCAGCCTACGTTTTGTCTCCGGTTAGAATTTTTTTGAAGAATCCTGATTCGTTGATTCAACAGGATAAAGTATATTTCAGTTATGACGAAGGTACCAAGCGGGTGGTCATAAAAGATCAGCAGTATCCTGTAAATCAATGGGTTAGTTCTCCATATGGCCAGATAAAATTTACCCCAAACAAAGAATACCGTGAGATAGCGGATAAAAAGTCGTTCTTTTTCTACCTGGTCAATGTGAAAGCAATGGCAAACGGGTATCTTTCACTCCTTGATGTATCCCCGGCCAGCAAGCTGGCAACCGTGGTGACGCTTAGAACCTACGATGAAGTTCCTGAACGGGGCGAAGATATTTTGGACGAACTCATAACGGTGTACAACTCTTCTGCGATCAATGATAAAAATAAGCTGGCAGCCAACGCATTGTCATTTGTTGAAGACAGGCTGCATTTTGTAGTAGCCGAGCTTGATTCTGTAGAAACCGTTATTCAAAAGTACAAATCAGATAAGGGCATTGTAGATATCAGCGAGCAGGGGAAGTTGTTTTTACAGAGCGTAGAAATAAATGATCAAAAGGTAAGTGATATCAGTGTTCAACTATCCATCCTGGAACAAATTGAAAAGTACGTTAGAGATAAAGATCAAAAATCTGGTATCGTTCCATCTACTGGCGGTCTAAGTGATGCGGTGCTGCCGCAGCTGCTTGAGAAATTATATAATACAGAAATACAATATGAAAGATTGAAGCGAACTACTGCCGAAAACAATCCCATTTTGATATCGTTGCAGGATCAGATTGAAAAAATAAAACCCGGGATACTCGAGAATATCAGGAACCAGCGAAACAATCTTGAAGCAGGCAAAGCAAATCTCGCTTCAACAAGTGGAAGGTATTCTTCTATGCTGAGAGCGATTCCGCAGAAAGAACGTGAATTACTTGAAATCAGCCGGCAACAATCAATTAAGAATAATATCTACACATTCTTACTACAAAAAAGGGAAGAAGCTGCATTGTCTTTTGCTTCTACCGTTCCTGATAGCAGGCTGGTAGACAATGCTGAATCTTATAAAAACCCGGTTAGTCCTAAGAGTAACCTGGTCTATGGCATAGCATGCCTTCTCGCATTAAGTATTCCAGTGGGTTTTGTTTCACTAAAAGAGCTAATTAATAAAAAAATATTCTTCAGAAGTGAAATTGGCGATATTCTCAGTTTTCCAGTGATAGGCGAGATAGCGCAGGATGCTTCTAAAAATGCTATAGTTATTGGTGATGGCGAAAGAAGCTTCATTGCTGAACAGTTCCGGCAAATAAGAACTTCTCTTTCTTACCTCGGTCTTGGAAGCGGTAAAAAGAAAATATTGGTTACTTCCTCTATTTCCGGAGAAGGTAAGAGCTTCATAACATCAAATCTGGCCGTTAGCCTTGCATTGACTGAAAAGAAAGTCATTATGGTTGAGTTAGATCTGAGAAAGCCACAACTTGGCAAGATTTTTAATGATACTAATAAATTTGGTATCTCCGACTTTTTAAAGGGCAAGGCTACCAAAGAGAAGGTTATTTCAAGAACGAGTGTGAATCCGCATCTGTATTTGATATCGGCTGGCACTGAGGTAATAAATCCTTCTGAACTTCTGCTAAATGGTAAATTACAGGAGTTACTTTCTTACCTGGAAACAACCTATGATTTTATTTTAATGGAAAGCGGGCCGGTAAACGCAGTAACAGATTCGTTTATTATTTCAAATTTATGTGATGCTACCTTGTTTGTTATCAGGCATAACTACACATCAAGGGAACAGTTAATGATCTTAAAAGATCATTTGAAGGTAAGGGAATTGAACAATCCGGGTATTATATTTAACGGATTGAAGTCTGTTGGATTTAGTAAGTATGGCTCAGAATACGGTTATGTTGAGTCAAAAGGAAAGAAGAAACAGGTAGTATAAAATTTTGATCCGTTTGGTGTCATGGAAGTACTCAGCTATATGTGACTGAGTGAGCGTAGCTTTTAAATGACTGCTATAAGTATTGTTAATATGTTAAATGTTTGCAATGAACAATGAAAACAGTAAGTGGTATGCTGTGTATACCAAACCTCGCTGGGAAAAAAAGGTTGCCGATCTATTAACACGCAAACAAATCGAGAATTATTGTCCTTTAAATAAGGTTCAGCGTCAATGGAGTGATCGCAAAAAGATTGTTATGGAGCCACTGTTTCAATCGTATGTATTTGTTAAAACAACACTTGCAACACAGACTGCTGTTAGAGAAACAGCCGGAGTATTAAACTTTGTGTATTGGTTACAAAAGCCGGCAGTAATTCGCCAAGAAGAAATAGACGTGATCAGGCGGTTTATGAATGAATATCAAAGTGTACAACTGGAAAAATCTACAGTGAACCTTAATGACAAGGTTCGTATAATTGGCGGCCCACTCATGTTAAGAGAGGGCAATGTGCTGGAAGTAAAAAACAAAACTGTTAAGGTGTTACTGCCTTCACTTGGTTACACCCTGGTTGCTGAAATAGAAAAAGCAAACCTGGAAAAAGTTTCTATTACATCAGACGGAAGTTCTGTATCTGTTTTCTAAAATCATTTTTGTTTGTCTAAAGGTATGATGGTTAGCTTTTAATTGCTAGCAGGAGTCCCTGTGCCTGTTAATAACTGGCACGCATCAATATTCGATAGTAATGCTTTCTTACGTTAAATCTAAAAGTAGAAGTTTTTTTAAGGAAGGGCATGAGCGTTCTCTCAAAGTAAGAAAGAATGTCATTATCTCTTTTATAATTAAAGGAGCTAGTATACCGGTTTCATTGATACTGGTACCAATGACCATTGACTACATCAACCCGGTTCAATATGGTATATGGCTTACTGTGAGTTCTTTGATTGGATGGCTAAACTTTTTTGATGTAGGTATGGGGAATGGCTTAAAAAATAAGCTGGCACATTCACTTGCACTAGACGAACATACGGAGATCAAGAAATATGTGAGTACCACTTATGCGGTCCTTTCAATAATAGCGTTGGCTTTTTTTATCATTTTCTATTTTATCAGCTTCCTGATTGACTGGAACAGTGTATTGAATATACCATCTACAGTCGCCTTTAATATAAGGCCGGTTATTTTGATTGTGCTCCTGTGTTTTTGTGTACAATTTGTGGTGCAGACGATCAATACACTTTTAACAGCCACCCATCAGCCATCGAAGTCTTCGATCATAACTTTTATCGGCCAGCTGGCCATTTTAATTATCATATTTGTATTAATAAAAACAGTTCCCGGGAACCTGGTAATATTGGTAACAGTCCTGGCAGGCGTACCAATCATTGTTATGTTTGTATCAAGTATTCATTTGTTTAAAACAGACCTAAAGGGAATGGTTCCTACATTTAAGAATGTGGATTTCAGGTACGCCAGGAGTTTGTTAAATACCGGGGGGCTTTTTTTTATCATCCAGATAGGCGCCCTAGTACTGTTTCAAACGGATAATATAATTATTACACGTATACTGGGACCAGAATCAGTTACTACTTTCAACGTATCCTACAAACTGTTTTCGATAGTGATTATGATTTTTAGTATCATTCTAACCCCATATTGGAGTGCTTTCACAGATGCCTATGCGAAGCAGGATTTTAGCTGGATCAAGTTGAATATAAAAAAAATGAGGCAGTTATGGATACTGTTATCTATACTGACTGTGTTTCTTCTGTTGATCTCAAAACTCCTGTTCAGATTATGGATAGGCGATTCAGTTCTGATACCGGTTACGTTATCTATTATGATGGCGCTTTATGTAATTGCCTATATGTGGCAGACCTTACATGTATACCTGCTAAACGGTGTAGGTAAAGTAAGGCTCCAATTAATTTTGGTGATAGCCAGTTCCATGATAAACATTCCACTGGCTGTGTTTCTTGGCCACCGATTCGGCCTTGCGGGAATTATAAGTGCAAACACTATACTATTTACAATTATGGGGATTGTTTTTTCAATCCAGTGTGAGAAAATAATAAATCAGACAGCAGTAAAAATATGGAACAAGTAGATGGTTATAAGAAACTTAACTGCCTTTCGTTTAAGTATTAAAAAACAATGTATCTAAATCCTGGTGCTGGATATTTTTAGGCATCCAATATCCTGCTTTGTTTAAATCACCTTTTCTCTTTATGCGTAAATTATTGTCCAAGCTTCGTACACTGGAAAAACAAAGGAAAATTAAACTTACAAATTGTTCAATTTCATCTAAAGCCAGTCTTCACGAACCTTGTAACCTGGCAGAGGTAAGTGTAGATGACTATACCTATATTTCACCTAATAGTAAGATATCGAGAACAACCATTAAAAAATTCTGTTCAATAGGGCCAGATCTTAGATGCGGTTGGGGCTTGCACCCAATTCATGGCATCTCCACAGCACCTATGTTTTACTCAACAGGTAAACAAAATGGAACTACGTTGGTAAAGGCCAATAAGTTTGAAGAAAGAAAGCAGATAATAATTGGCAATGACGTATTCATCGGTATGAATGTTATTATACTGGATGGCGTAACAATAGGAGATGGTGCTGTCATAGGTGCGGGTGCAGTTGTAAGTAAAGACATTCCTCCATACGCCGTTGCCGTAGGTATACCAATCCGGGTAATAAAATACCGCTTTAGCCCTGACATCATTGAGCAGCTGCTGGAAGTACAATGGTGGAACCAGGATGAAAGTGTTTTACAGAAAGTTGCCGAGTATTGTTTTGATATTGAATCGTTCTTGCACGAAATGAAAAAGGTAAAAGTAAATGCCTGATTTCACTGTATGTAATAGTTGCCTGGCAAAGAAGCTTTGGCTCATTGCGGAAAAATTTACTTCAAAGCCGGTTAACATTATTCATAAAACTTCTTCATTTTAAAAGTTTTGAATTGATAGCTCTTGCGTTCTATATTATTATAAGTTTATACATGGGTAAAAAAAATCCCATGTTTTACCTTATTCTTCCATACGCTTTGCAACAAGGGGAAGCCGCATTCATAAACCAGTATATCGCTGTTGCCGGTAAGAATATCCTGTCTCCATACGCTACTATTTTTGTAGATGTACTATTTTTCCTAACGGCGTTTATGGCAATGGTATTGATTAAAATTCGCTATAAAAAAATTCCATGGATTGGATCCACAATTATTGGATTTCTCTTTTTGTATATCGCCTTTTTATGGTTGATTTCTTTTTTAAGTTATCCAAAGAGTAATGAAGTTTTTTTAACTGGCAGGCAGTTCATGTATATTTCTCTTAGCTATTTTTTATGGATAGCTATTTTTCAAAGCGTTACCCGCGATCAGTATGAACGCTTTCTTAAATTGATGTTTTACGTAACACCCATTTCAACGATCATATATATACTAAACTCCAGCAGGATCGTCCATTTCTTTGACGAGACCCTGATTTTCCAGGAAGTAGATTTTGGAATGGAGTCATTCCTGAGAGACTTCCGAACCATACCACTCTGGCTGATTCCTATTCTCGTACTGTCTATTCAGTCATTGCTCACATCCACTATAAATCTCAGTAAGAAGGTGGTTATTCTAAATATTTTGATTTTACCGGTAGGTGTATTGTTTACTTTTACCCGTTCGTTGCTTTTTATCGTTTTGATGCAGGTAATATTTTTGCTGGTGCTTTATGGCTATCGGCTAAATGCAAAGCTTATAGGAAACGTTATACTATTCGTTGCATTTTTATCTATTTCCTTTTTTGCTATTCAAACGGTGTTTCCAAACCAGTCATCCTATTTTGGAGACAGGCTTCTTTCGGCTAAGAAAGAAGGTAAGAGCGAGCAGAATGTCAATATCAGGATCGAATATGTAAATGAGGCAAGCAAAATAGTCAATCAGGCAAGCCCGTTTATTGGCGCGGGCATGAACAGGAAGAGTTACCCGAGGATGAATGCAGTGGGAGCCTGGATCGCAGATTCTACCATTCCTTACTTCTTGGTGCATACCGGATGGATAGGCGTGTTGCTGATTTTTGGTATCGTATTCGTCTTTTTTGTTGACAGTTTTTTTCTTTTTATGCGAACACGGGATTGGCTGGTAGGTTACCTAAGTGCCTATTTTCTGTCTTTGTTTATAAGTTCACTTATAATGGGCGGTGAGGCACTTACCGGTAACCTATGGACGCTGTTGAATTTTTCACTTTACTCAGTGATCAAATTTAACAGGTGGAAACCACTGCCAGTTACCAATGAAATCGCCTAACTAGCGTATTCCTGTTAGTCAGTTGGGGCATCATGTGAATCATAATAAAATTGTAGTAAATGAATATCGCATTTGTAACAACATATAATGCACGTAATGTCAGTAATTGGTCGGGGTTAGGGTATTATATTAGCAAGTCTTTGGAGGACAACGGAAACAACATGAATTATTTTGGTGATCTTGATATGAAAATTGCTCCTCTTGATTTTTTTAAAAAGGTCTATTATACACAAATAGCTCGTAAAAAATACGCCATTGAAAGAACGGTTGCTACGGCCAAAAGCTATGCAGA